>JADFVM010000031.1 GCA_015222555.1 Pseudomonadota bacterium | reverse complement strand
TCTCTGATCTTTTGGATGGCGTCCTTTTCCGAAGTCCAGTGGGCCTTCATTTGACTGCTCTTTTCTTTCAGTTCCGCCAGTTCTCCTTCAATCGAGGCCCTCCTCTCTTTCGATGCCTCATCCTTTTCTTTTTTTAAGGCCTCCAGTTCTATTTGAAGCTGGATAATCCTTCTTTCTATCTCATCGATTTCTGTCGGGAGAGAATCAATTTCAATGCGCATTTTTGAGGCCGCTTCGTCTATCAGGTCGATCGCTTTGTCGGGAAGAAAGCGATCTGTAATGTAACGGTTTGAAAGGGTTGCCGCAGCGACAATGGCGTTGTCTTTAATCCGGACGCCATGGTGTACCTCATATCTTTCTTTCAACCCCCTCAGAATTGCAATGGTATCCTCAACGTTGGGCTCACCGACAAAAACGGGCTGAAATCTTCTTTCAAGGGCGGCATCTTTTTCTATATGTTTTCTATACTCGTCAAGTGTTGTCGCTCCCACGCAACGGAGCTCTCCGCGGGCAAGGGCGGGTTTGAGCATATTAGATGCATCCATGGCGCCTTCAGCCGCGCCGGCGCCAACCAAAGTATGGAGTTCATCAATGAAGAGAATGATCTCACCTTCCGCTTCTGCAATTTCCTTGAGCACTGCCTTTAGCCGTTCTTCAAATTCACCTCTGAATTTTGCGCCCGCTATGAGCGCGCCCATATCAAGTGACACCAGCCTTTTATTCTTTAATGTGTCAGGGATATCACCGGAGACGATCCGCTGGGCAAGGCCCTCTGCAATGGCAGTTTTGCCAACACCCGGTTCACCGATAAGGACAGGATTGTTCTTCGTCCTTCTCGAAAGTACCTGAATAACTCTTCTTACTTCCTCATCTCTTCCGATAACGGGATCAAGTTTGTTCTTTCTTGCAAGCTCTATAAGGTCTCTTGCATATTTTTCAAGCGCCTGATATTTTCCCTCGGGATTTTGGTCTGTCACTCTCTGACTCCCCCTGATTTCCTTTAAGGTTTTGAAAAGGGCATCTCTTGTGACACCACTCTCCTTTAGTATTTTTGATGCCGCGGTGACCTTTTCTTCCAGAAGGCCTATAAGGAGATGTTCAGTACTGACATAGTCGTCTTTAAGTTTGTCAGCCTCTTCCTGTGCTTTTATGAATACGCGATTCAGGTTGGGCGAAAGATAAACCTGTCCCGCGCCGCTGCCTGATACTTTTGGCACCTTGTTCAGGGCTTCTTCTGTTTTGTCTCTCACCATGCCGGACTCAACGCCCATCTTTTTCAGCAGGGGGACAACCACTCCCTCACTCTGATCAAGAAGCGCCATTAAGAGGTGTTCACTTTCTATCTGCTGGTGCCCTTTTCTTTCTGCTATGGACTGGGCCTCTGCAATCGCTTCCTGCGACTTCACTGTGAATTTATCAAATCTCATATAATTCCCTTTGTTTTACGTGAAAACTTCATTCATGTTTAATATAATAGTCGATTTTGAAGATGTCAACATGGGTTGTTGGAACAACGGAAGGCTGTCTTTTTTGATATAATTCAAGGGAGTAAATAATTTTCAGATTTTTATTACGGTTTATTCGGTTTGCACTTTATGGTATATAAAATAAGAACCACCAAATCTGGTTAGACAGGAGAGGAATGTGGGTGACTTTAAAAAAGAGATGAGAAAAAATAAAAGGCGGCATACGATTTTTTATACAAAAGTAATTGATAAAACGAATGGTCTGGAGGTGGGGCGCCTGGCTGATATAACGACTTCAGGAGTATTGCTGACCACTGAAGACAGGATTGAAAATGATCAATATTTTACCCTTGAGGTAGTTCTTCCCCAGGAGATGGAGGGACATAATAGCATTAGCTTTGAAGCAAAAAGTGTTTGGTGTGATAAGGATGTTAACCCCGATCATTATATTACCGGATTCGAAATAGAGGAGATCAGCTACAGGGATAAACAGTTGATAGTCGGTTTTATTAATCGTTATGGATTTCAGGATTAATCTAAAGGGCACCTCTAAAAATCCGCTGGAGTCGCGCTGACGGCGTTGAAAACAGGCTCAAAATGCTCATTTACTCCGTGTAAACTCCGCTTTTTCGCCCGTTTTCGCCTTGTCATCATCGGCTCTTTCATATTTTTAGAGGCACCCTAAAAGTAATAAACGAATGCCCTATGGATTTTAATTCAGTTCTTTTTTTAATAAGTGGTGTTGTTGTCGGCATTGTCGCTGCCTTTTCCGGCTTGGGTGGCGGCATCATCATTGTTCCCCTCCTTTTGTTCATGGGCTTTTCTGCACAAAAGGCGGTTGGTACTTCCTTTCTTGCCATATTAATAATCGCTGTTTCCGCGCTTTTCGCACACCATAAACTGGCCAATTTAGATGTCAAAACCGGACTGCTTATTGGAATAGGCGGCATCGTGGGTGCGCAGATAGGGGCTTATCTTGTCGAGCATGCCTCAACTGAGATATTCAAAAAAATATTTGCCCTCCTGCTCTTTGGGATCGCAGCCTATATTTTCTTAAAAAAAGAGTCCTAGTTTTGTTAATTGTAATACAACAACAGAGGAAAAATTCATGTTGAATGGGGAGATGTATGGACAGCAATGATAAGCGGATTCATGAAAGAAAGCATGCCATCTATTTTTCGGAGGTTCATAATACTGATGAGAACTAATTAATGGGGCATGTCGTTGATATATCCATGAAAGGCATCATGATTCTAACGAAGGAAAAAATAGATGAGGGAGGACTGTTTCGGCTGGAAATTGTATTGCCTGAGGAGTTGGAGGGGAGGGACAGGCTAAATATCCGTGCAAAAAGCATGTGGTGCAAAAGAGACGCAAACCCGGATTATTATGTGGTGGGGTTAGAGCTCGAAGACATGAGCATGATGGATGAAGAGATCCTCATGGATTATATTCGTCAATACGGTTATTGATAGGTGAAAACTGTTTTTTCTATAATTCTAAAAGAGTATAACAAGATGACCTTATCTCCCGGCATTGCAGTCATTTTTCTGCTACTTTCCTTTTTTCTCACATCAACCATCCATGCCGGGGAGAAATCCCATTCAGATAGTGATGACTCAGTTTCGGAACTGATATGTCAAGCAGGACAAAAAAAATGCGAAGGAACACATGGCAAGGGCTGTTATTCCCCGGCCATAGGCCAGGAATGCTTCGATGGGTTAATCTGTCCGCCAGGAAGAAGAGCTTGTGTTGGCGATAACGGTGCACGCTGCTATGATCCGGCCTCAGGGCAGCAATGTTTTAATGGGTTAGTTTGCGAGATTGGCAGGCAGCCCTGCACTGGGAGTCAGGGTACATCTTGCTTTGATCCTGCAGTGGGGGAAGAATGTAATGATGGTTTGGTCTGCAAATCTGGCATGAAGGCTTGTATAGGTGAGCACGGTGGCAGTTGTTACGATCCTTCGATAGGACAGGAATGTATTGATGGCAAAGTTTACTTTCCTGATCAAAAAAAAGTTGTTAAACCAAAAACGTCTCCTCCTCGAAGTAAAAGATTAAAGGCATTAAAGAAGCGCAAGAAAAAAGACAAAGCAAGCATTACCTGTCCTCCACAGCTTCGAAAATGTGTGGGGGAAAATGGCAACGGTTGTTACGATCCTGCTCGCGGTCAGCAATGTTATGATGGTTTAATCTGCCAGCCGGGACAGAAGGGCTGTGTTGGTCCCTACGGTGTGGGATGTTATGAAATTGGCCGTGGCTACCACTGCTATGAAGGACTCATTTGTCCGCCCGGCAAGCGAGCCTGTTATGATGGAAAAGACAAGCCCTATTGCTATGATCCGAGCCGCGGTCAATCATGTAATTAAGGAAAAGTCAGTTGCGATGGAGGGAAAAGATATTAAACAACGATGTGAGTGGGCCAGGGGAAGCCAACTGGAAGCCGATTATCATGATAATGAGTGGGGTGTTCCTCTCCATGATGATCAAAAGCTTTTTGAGCTGCTCATCCTTGAAGGGGCTCAGGCCGGTCTAAGCTGGACAACAATCCTTAAAAAGCGTGATGCTTATCGCCTGGCCTATGACTATTTCGATGTGGAGAAGGTTGCGCATTACGACGATACAAAAATTGAGCAGTTACTTAGTAATCCGGGTATTGTTAGAAACAGGCTGAAGGTTAAATCGTCCATTCAGAATGCGAAACATTTTTTAGCCATTCAGAAAGAATTTGGAAGTTTTGACAGGTATATATGGCAATTTGTGGGAGGTAAGACAAAACAGGAGAAGAGGTGGCATAACCTCAAAGAAATTCCTGCACAGACAAAAGAGTCTGATCTGATGAGTAAAGATTTAAAAAAGAGAGGTTTCAAGTTTGTAGGGTCAACTATAAGCTACGCTTTTATGCAGGCCGTTGGAATGGTAAACGATCATACTGTGGATTGTTTTCGCTTTAAGGAATTGGCCGCACCTGAATGACAAGAAACCTGAAGATATTTGGCTATAGGGCTACCGAATAAGGATACTACAGCCCAGTCTCCTAATCATCAGATGACCGGGACGTAATAATTGATAATGAGGATTAAAAGCAGTTTATCAAATGTTTTTGTTTACAGAAAACCAGTCATGTTGATCATCCCAGAGTGGTGCCCCACGTAGCAGCCAGTTGAAATAGGCGGCTTCGGAATGATCAAGTTCTAATGTCGGTTTCTTTACTGATGACCTTTTTCCACGTGTTGATGTAGTAGCTTTTTTGGTTGAAGTTTTTTTTGCTGGTGCTTTACGTGCCATGTTTCCCCCTCTATAAAATTTAATATTGTATAATTATAAAACAGAAGATTTCAATGTTGTCAAGTGTAAATAGTTTTTATTTTTAACCAGGATTGAAAAGTAATATGATGGTTGAATCATGTTCAATGGACATGAAGATTTAATGTCTGCTATAGTGTAAGCATTTGGTAATGAACTAATTATTTTTTTGTCTCTCTGG
>JADFVM010000227.1 GCA_015222555.1 Pseudomonadota bacterium | reverse complement strand
GTTGTCATGGAAACGGAGGATGGCAGGAAACTTTTATTTGTTCAAATAGCCGGGCTCGTTGCCAGAAGGATCGTCTGTTATGTGGACGCCGGAGATACACTTGAGCGGGGTGAGAGGTTCGGCCTTATACGTTTCGGTTCAAGGGTAGACATCTATTTCCCGGCCGATTCGGATATTAAAGTGGAAATCGGTGAAACCGTTGTTGCAGGAGAGACCATCCTGGGAGTGATGAAATAATGGGACATAAACTATCAAAGGACAATATGAAGAAAGGTATTTACATACTGCCTAATCTCTTTACAACGGCGGCCTTGTTCTTTGGCTTTTTTTCCATCATATCCTCTCATAAGGGGGATTTTGTCTGGGCGGCCAAGGCGATTGTCATCTCAGCAATATTTGATACCCTTGACGGGAAAGTTGCCAGGCTTACCGGTACGACAAGCAGGTTTGGTGTTGAATATGACTCATTGGCAGACCTGATATCATTCGGTGTGGCGCCTGCCTTTCTTGCCTATACCTGGGCGCTTATTCCCTTTGGCAAGTATGGCTGGCTGGCCGCTTTCCTTTATCTAACCTGTGCGGCTCTAAGGCTTGCGCGCTTTAATGTCCAGGTTGAGACCGTGGAGAAGACAAAGTTTAAAGGGGTGCCTTCGCCTGCTGCTGCCGGTATGATAGCCATTACCGTGCTATTGTCATACTATCTGGGGGGAATAGGGGATACCAAACATATGACAATCCTCTTAATGATCTATCTCCTGGCCTTTTTGATGGTATCAAATGTTACCTATCGAAGCTTTAAAGAGCTTGAATTATCTAACAGAAAGCCTTTTGGTCTGCTGGTAGTGGCCGTTCTTCTTCTGATTCTCATCGTTGCTGAACCTCAGGTCGTCCTTTTTATGATAGGCATTGTTTACCTCGCATCGGGACCTGTTGAACTGATGCTCAACCTGAGTAGAAGAAAGAAAAGAGACCGCAGTCATCTAAAAAATAAGACGAGAGACATTGAATCCTAGATAGTCTAAGACCATCAAAATCCTATTAAATCCTTTAATGGCTTTTTTTGGTGTCAGCATACCTCAGGACTCAATGTCCTGAACACTTAATTTCACGCAAAAAAGATGAATAAAAGAATAAAAATATTTGATACTACGCTGAGAGACGGAGAGCAATCTCCAGGCGCCAGCATGAATGTGGATGAAAAAATCCGTGTTGCCCACCAGCTTGAAAAGCTTAAGGTGGATATCATAGAGGCCGGCTTTCCCATCGCATCAGATGGAGATTTTGACGCTGTAAAAAAAGTGGCCAACGCCGTTAAGGATTGCCAGGTTGCCGGCCTTGCCAGGGCAAATAAAAAAGATATAGACCGTGCATGGGAGGCCTTGAAGAAGGGGGCAAACCCGAGAATCCACACCTTTATTGCCACCTCTGACATACATCTTAAGCACAAGCTCAAGAAGAGCAGAGAAGAGGTTCTTGAAGCGGCCGTTGCTGCCGTTAAACATGCGAAATCCTATACGGACAATATTGAATTTTCTGCAGAAGATGCCGTAAGAAGTGACGTTGATTACCTTTGCCGGGTTGTTGAGGCTGTCATAAAGGCAGGCGCGACGACGGTTAACATCCCCGATACGGTGGGTTATGCCATTCCGTCCGAATTCGGTCAACTCATAAAGACTATTCATGACCAGGTGCCCAATATTGATGAGACAGTAATCAGTGTACACTGTCATAACGATCTTGGTCTTGCCGTGGCTAATTCACTTGCCGCCATTGAAAACGGTGCAGGCCAGGTTGAGTGTACTATCAATGGCATTGGTGAGCGAGCAGGGAATGCTTCTCTGGAAGAGATCGTCATGGCCATCAGGACGAGAGGCGACCTCCTTAAATATACGACAGGAATAGCGACGGAGAACCTTTATCCCACCAGTCGGCTGGTGACGCATATCACAGGCATGGTGGTTCAGCCGAACAAGGCGATTGTAGGTGCCAATGCCTTTGCGCATGAGGCTGGCATCCATCAGGACGGCGTGTTGAAGGAAAAGAGTACCTATGAGATTATGACCCCTGAATCAGTGGGCTTGTCGCATAACCTTCTTGTCCTTGGGAAACACTCCGGGAGGCATGCATTTAAAGAGAGAATAAAAGAACTGGGCTATGACCTTGATGATAAAAATCTGGAAAAGACATTCGTCCGCTTTAAAAGCCTGGCCGACAAGAAAAAGGAAATATTTGATGAAGATCTGGATGCCATAATTGCCGATGAGGTCATCAGAATCCCGGACAAATACAAGCTTGTTTATCTTAATGTAAGCAGCGGGACGGTAACGGTTCCAACGGCTACCGTTCAGATGGAAGTCGATGGTGAGATGAGACAGAAAGCCGGCTTTGGCGTTGGCCCTGTCGATGCCGTTTATGAGACGATCGCAAAAATCACGAAGACGAAGAGTAAACTGGTCAGATATTCTGTCAGCTCAATTACAAGCGGCATGGATGCTCAGGGAGAGGTGACGGTGCGTGTTGAAGAGGAAGGTAAAACTGTCATCGGACAGGGCGCCCATACGGATATTATCGTTGCCAGTGCAAAGGCTTACATTAATGCTATGAATAAACTGGAGTACAGGAAGAAAAAGATCTGGACTGATCTTCCCTGATGCCCGAGTATAGTCATTTAGATAAATAAAAAGGCGGCCCTTCTTGCAGGGTCGCCTTTTTTTATCGCATTGATTAATCTGCTTCTTTTATCTTCTGTCGCCCATCAACCTCAGCAACATGAGAAAAAGGTTAATAAAATCGAGGTAAAGGGTCAGCGCCCCACGAATCGCTTCTTTTGTGTCCTCTTCCGTCCCTTCATTGCCAATGATGTTCATTCTCAGGATCTTCTGTGTATCATAGGCTGTGAGGCCTGTAAAGACAAGAACGCCAATGCATGAAACAACCCAGGACAACATGCTGCTATGGAGAAAGATATTTACAACGGACGCAATGATAATTCCAATGAGCCCCATAAATAAGAAACTTCCCCATGAGGAAAGATCCTTCTTTGTCGTCGCGCCGTAAAGCGACATCGCTCCAAATGTGCCGGCTGTTATAACAAAGGTAGAGGCGATAGAGCTATTAGTGTAGGCTAAAAATATAAATGAAAAGGTGAGACCCGTAAGGATGGCATAACCAAAGAAAAGTAATGCAGCCATTTTAGCAGACATCTTCATTACCCATCCTGCCAGGGCAATTACCAGTGCAAATTGAGCGATGATGAGAGCAATTGGAATGAGCCGGTTAGAAAGTAAAATATTTAAAACAGTTTCAGAGTTCGCCGCGGCATAAGCTATGACACCAGTTGTTACCAAGCCGCCCGCCATCCAGTTATAGACCTTTAATATAAAACGCGTCTGTTCAGCCTGAACATCGCTTCGGGTTTTCATTTGAGGGATGTTTTTTTCGAATTCCATTTTTATAAATTATCTCCTTATAAGTTTTTAATCTCTTGATCAAGTTTGACAGGGAAAGTACAATTTTGTTCCCAGAATAAAAGGGTCATTATAGCATATAAATGGGCAATAAAAGGAAGAATTTTGTTGATTATATAGCTTGTCGTCAACATGAGCTATATTTTTTTCCTGTTATTGCAACATGAAAGTATATATAATATAGGGCTTGTTATGGGCAGTTAAATTATTTTAAGGAGAAAGATATTATGAACGTATCAGCAGGTAAGCTTGTTACCTTTGTGTATACAATAAGCGTAGAAAGGGAAATGGAAGAAAGCGGTGAATTAAGTAAATTTGTGCTCGATACCAATGCCGATAAGACGCCTTCCACCTATATTCATGGTCAAAACCAGATCATGGCTGGCATGGAAAAAGCGCTTGAGGGGATGGCGCCTGAGGAGGTAAAAGAGTTCACTCTTACTCCGGAAGAAGGGTATGGAATATACCATGATAATGCCGTGAAAGAATTGAGCAAAAATCTTGTGCCTAAAGAGGCTCAACAGGTAGGGGCACAGCTTCAGAATGTTGATTCTCAGGGCCGCCCTGTTTTCCCCAGAGTGATTGAGGTTAAGGATGAAACTATTGTGCTGGACTTTAATCATCCCCTGGCAGGAGAAACGGTCCATCTCAGGCTTAAAGTACTCGGTGTTCATGAAGGGGATCATCAGGCATAGTTTCAACTATAAATAATCAGACACTGATTCTCACTGGTTTTCTATGAGCACCTGCCATTTTTCATCATAATTAATCAGTGAGAATCTGCGTCATACTCTTGTTTTTCATGTCTTCAATATCTCAAAATTCAAGCCTTAATGCTGCCTCAATCTGAGTCTGTTGTCATTCTGCCCTTCTCCCACGAGATAATCAAGCAACAGATAAATAACAATCTTGTCTTCTTCCCATCTTGGCACATATGCAGTGAACAAATTTTCTCATTCTATGTGCGCAGAATTTTTTATTAATCTGCTTTGATTTATTTGACTACAAAAAAAACCTCTGGTATGCTAATACCGCTGTTTTGCTATTTCTTTTTTTTTAAAGCAGTAAAGTGGCAGAAAAGGAAGGAAAAGCTTTATCTTTTAATAGAGGTTTTCGATTTGAAAAGTAATGAACTCATATTAGGTCTCGATATCGGATCAACGACAATCAAGGCGATTGTAATGGATTCTGTCAGTGAAGAAATCCTCTGGAAGGGATATGAACGTCATGAAACAAAACAGGCAGAAACCCTTCTTGAATTTCTTGAAACCATTCAGAATAAATTCCCCATAAAAAGTGGAAAAACAAGGAGTTTTATCACCGGCAGCGGTGGAGGGGTTCTTGCCCCGGTTATTGGCGCTAAATTTGTCCAGGAGGTGAATGCCATTTCCCTGGCTGTAGAAAAGCTACATCCAGATACGGGGTCGGTTATTGAAATCGGCGGGCAGGATTCGAAAATGATTTTCTGGGTGGAGGATGAGAAAACGGGTGCCAAGATTAAACAGCCCACAATGAATGATAAATGCGCAGGTGGCACAGGCGCTGTAATAGATAAAATTGGTGGAAAGCTGGGCTTTACTCAGGAAAAACTGCAGCAATTGACGACGGATGCCTCAAAACTTCACCCTGTCGCGGGGCGATGCGGTGTCTTTGCAGAAACTGATATTAACTCTCTGCAAAAACAGGGTGTGCCCTCTGAAGAGTTGATGAACTCTCTTTTTGAAGCGATTGTCCAGCAGAATTTGAGTGTGCTTGCCCGGGGTAATACCCTTTTCCCTAACGTCCTCCTCCTGGGTGGCCCGCACAAATTTATCCCCGCCCTTGCTGCTGCATGGCGAAGAAACATTCCCCCGGTATGGGAGGAAAGGAATTTCTCTATTCCTCCGGATGCAGATTTGAATGAACTTATTAAAGTCCCTGACGACGCTAATTATTTTGCAGCCATAGGCACCATTGTCTATGGCATGACTGAAGATGAGGATGTCGGAATATATAAAGGGACCGATGATTTAAGAGGTTTTATTGAAGAGAGCAAAAGTCACGTTAGTGTGGGCGGCAGTGCAGGCTTTTTCTCGCTTTCAAGGGAAAGGGATGAGTTCGCAAGAAATTATAGCCTCGAGGAACACAATCCTAAAAGAGCAGATATAAAGAGAAAAATTAAAGGGTATATAGGTATTGATGGCGGCTCTACATCGACGAAAGCCGTTGTTCTCGACGATAAAGGAGAGATCCTTGCCAAGGCTTATCGGCTGTCAGGAGGTAATCCCCTCGAAGATACAAAAGGTGTCGTCCGTGAACTGAAATATAAAGTTGAATCAAGCGGCTTTTCCCTTGATGTGAGGGGCGTTGGTACCACTGGATATGCCAAGGACATGCTAAAAGAGGCGCTTCAGGCGGACGTTGCCCTTGTTGAAACCGTTGCCCATACACAATCTGCCCTGAAATTCTTTGATGATGTCGATGTTATCTGTGATGTCGGCGGACAGGATATTAAGGTTATTCTTCTCAAAGAGGGGAGAGTAAAAGATTTCAAACTCAATACTCAGTGCTCCGCCGGTAACGGTTATTTCCTGCAAAGTACAGCGAGGCAATTTGGTTACCAGGTTCATGAGTATGCAGATGCCGCTTTCAGTGCCGTCAAAATACCGACCTTTAATTACGGCTGTGCTGTATTTCTTGAGTCCGACATTGTAAACTTTCAACAGCAGGGCTGGAGGAGAGAAGAAATCCTGGCCGGCTTGGCCATGGTATTACCAAAAAATATATGGCTTTACGTTGTTCAGGAACCCAACCTGAAGAAATTGGGTAAAACCTTCGTTTTACAGGGGGGCACACAGAAAAACCTTGCCGCCGTCAAGGCCCAGCATGATTATATCCTCTCCAAGGTTCCTGATGGCAGAATCCTTGTTCATCCTCATACAGGTGAAAGCGGTGCCATCGGCGCAGCGCTGGAGGTGATGGGTGAAAGCTCCTCTTTTATCGGATTTGACGCCCTTGAGACACTTTCCTTCTCTTCGCTAAGGGATGAATCAACGCGCTGTCATTTTTGTCCCAATGATTGCATGAGGACCTTTATCGACCTTAAATGTGATAATGAGGACTCAAGGCGTTATATTATTGCACCATGCGAAAAAGGCAGTGTGGAAGAAAAAGGTGATATGATTTCGTTAAACCGTAAACTGGAATCAATAAAGAAGAAAAACCCGGACCTTAGTTCTTTTGCCTTCCGCGAGGCCTTCCGGAAAAAAAGGGTTGAGAGCTCGGACCAGTCTTTATTAAAGAAAAAGTTGGTTGAAAAGAGGGAAAAGATCCGGGTAGGCATTCCAAGGGTCCTCAATATTTATTCCATGGCGCCATTTTTCATTGCCTATCTCGAGTCTATCGGTATTGATTCATCGAACATTATTTTTTCAGATTCTCTTGATGAAGAGATGTTTAAAGAAGGTTCAAGAAGGGGGTCTATCGATCAATGTTTTCCAAGCAAGGCTTCCCTTCCTCATGTTCACAACCTGATCTACCATAAGAATGTAAACATGATCTTCTTGCCTATAATAATTGATTTGCCTACCTCTCTTGAGGGTACCGTTGACAGGCTGGCCTGTCCCACCGTTCAGGCCACACCTGAAGTTTGCAAAGCTGCATTTACGCGAGACAACGATGTTTTTTTAGAGCGGGGGATTGATTATGTTGAACCGGTTCTGAATATGGGGGACAGGGACCTTCTTGAACGGCAGATGCTGGATTGCTTTAAAAAAATTACAGGAATCAGTAAATCTGAAAATAGGATGGCTCTTGAAAAAGGTTTTAGCGCCCTTCAGTCCTTTTCCTTATCTCAACGTGAGAAGGGTAGAGAAATCATTGACATGCTGGAGAATGAAAGGCGGATAGGGCTCGTGCTTATTGGGCGTCCATACCATAATGATCCCGGTCTTAATCATGGAATAATAGAAGAAATACAGAAGGATGGTTATCCTATTTTGACGACAGACTCTCTGCCTCTTGATGAGGATATCCTCCACCGGCTTTTCGGGGAAGAGGTAGAACGAAAAGAGATAAAATCTGCCATGGATATCAGCGATGTATGGAAAAACTCCTACAGTGAAAATAGTAATAAGAAGATCTGGGGCGCCAAGTATGTGGCAAGACATCCCAACCTTGTTGCCCTCGACCTGTCTAATTTTAAATGTGGTCACGACTCCCCCATCTATTCCCTTATAGAGGATATCCTTCATAGTTCAAATACACCTTACTTTACATTCCACGATATTGATGAAAATAAACCTTCAGGTTCAATAAAAATCAGGGTGGAAACGATAAACTATTTTCTTAAACAGTATGAGGACGAACTAAAAAAGAGGTACGCGTTGGAAGATGCCCTGGAAGTGCGCTTAAAGGCTTATGAGGCAGAATTAAGTGCCGCGTAATTTATTACGTATTATTAATGGGGGATGGTGACCTGTAATCAGGATAAAAAAGTTCAGTATGTGGTTGGTATCATGCCTGATTCAAAAGACTATATTTTGAGTTGACCTTGCCAGCAAAATATATTAAAAGATACATTGGTGAAATGAAATGGATGTGAAAGAAAAACTAGAAAATCACAGGAATAAATTGAGGAGAGAAATGGGCCTGCCCACTAAAGAGGCCTCTCAATTTAAACTGCCTGTTGACAAGCCTTTTACCCGAGATGAGCGAGAAGATGTAACCTTGCTCTTTGCAGGACTAACGCCTATCCACGATTTCTTGATTCAGGGGGCCTTGGAAGGTCTTGGTTACAAAGCTCAGCATATTCCCACACCTGATAATCAATCCCTTGCGCTTGGCAAAGAATACTGTAATCGCGGGCAATGCAACCCGACATACTATACCGTTGGTAATCTCATTAAAGTACTTAAAAAAATGAGAGATGAAGGGGTAGAAGATATTGAAAAAAAGTATATATATATCACTGTCGGGGCGTGTGGTCCTTGCCGGTTTGGCATGTATGAGGCAGAGTATAGAAAGGCCTTGATTGATGCTGGTTTTGAAGGGTTAAGAGTCCTTACCATCAGTCAGGAATTTGAACAGGAAGATGATGAAAAGGTCAGTGGACTTAACCGGAATGCTGCTTTTTATATCACCCTGGTTAAAGCGGTTATGGCTGGTGATATGATTAATGAGCTCAAATACAAGATCAGACCCTATGAGATTAATCCAGGAAGCACGGAAAAAGCGGTAGAGGAGACGGTGCAGATCCTTTATAAGGCGATTAAAGAGCGCTCCAACCACTTTAGGGCACTTAGAAAAGCAAAAAAAGTTCTGGAAAAAGTTCCCGTCGATTACAGCCGGGTTAAAGCCAAGGTTAAAGTTATCGGCGAATTTTGGGCACAAACGACGGAAGGCGACGGTAACTATAGGCTCCCCTTATGGCTTGAAGAGGAAGGCTGCGAGGTTGTTGTGCAGCCCGTAAGTGGCTGGATTGATTATACCTTCTGGTACTGGAAGGAGTATCTTGTTGAACGCGTAGTGGCACGAAAAAACCTTAGAGAAAAACTGAACTTTGCCAGCGTCTTGATGAAAATGAAGATAGCTGAATATCTTTTCAAAATTTACTTTAATCTTTATCGTGCCGCCTTGGGTTTTGTCATTGAACCATTGCCCTCACAGAAAAAAATGGCCCAACTGGGTGAAAAATATTTTAATACGAAAATCCTTGGAGGGGAAGGTCATCTTGAAGTGGCCAAGAACCTGCTGGCTATTAAGGAGAAAAAGGCTCATCTCGTCATATCGGTGAAACCTTTCGGCTGCATGCCCAGTACCCAGAGTGACGGGGTGCAGTCAAAGGTGTTGTCGGACTTTAAAGAAGGTCTCTTTATTCCCATTGAAACCTCCGGTGACGGGGAAGTCAATGTTAAAAGCAGAGTCCAGATGAAGCTTTTTGAGGCGAGGGAAAGAGCAAAGGAAGAGTTCAGCCAATTGCTCAAAGAGATGGGCATGAGCGATGACTATGCAAAGAAGACTGTTCTGGCAAATCAAAAACCCGGTCTTTCATTGATGAAATTACCCTCCAGTAAAACGACGACGGCAGGCAATTACCTCCTCTCTCTCTCTAAAGAGCGGGGGGTATTAAAGCGATTGAGTGCCTGAAATAAAATCTGTTTAAAAAACAGGTGACTCAGGCGTAATTTCTACAGCAAATTATTCCCTTCTAAGTTAATTCTGTCATCTTTCTTTAATTAATTTGTTTTATTAGCGTTGACGGTCTGTTAGCGTGGGATCTTGTGAGCACCTTTAATTCCGTCAGTAGAATAGAGTATTTGCCACAACTGATTTCCCCTTGCTCTGAAGGCGCCGGCACTGGATAAAAGATAAAATCTCCACATCCGGTAAAAACGGTCGCCGTATTTCCCCTGCAGTTGATGCCAGTTATCATTGAAATTGTTAAACCAGCTCATCAGTGTCCTGTCGTAATCGCTTCCGAAACAGTGCCAGTCTTCTAAAATAAATTTACCTTCCGCCGCTGTGCAAATCTGTGCCGGTGAGGGCAGCATGGAGTTGGGAAAAATATATTTTTCCGTCCACGGATCAGTTTTTGATACAGGACGATTGCCGCCTATGGTATGCAGAAGAAAGAGACCCTCTTTCTTGAGGCACTGACGGACTTTCTTCATATAGATTCTATAATTCTTGTAGCCCACATGTTCAAACATGCCGATGGAAAAAATGCGGTCAAAGCTTTCCTTTAAATCCCCGTAATCCTGCAATCGTATTTCAACAGGCAGTCCTTTACAGAGCTCTTGTGCAAATTTTGCCTGTTCTGCAGAGATGGTCACTCCCACAACTTCAGCGCCATAATGCTCAGCTGCAAATTTTGCCGCTTCACCCCAGCCGCAGCCAATGTCGAGAACTTTCATACCCGGTTCCAATTGCAGCTTTCGGCAAATGAGGTCCAGCTTTGCCTCCTGCGCTTCATCAAGGGTTTGGGCCTGCTTCCAATAGCCGCAGCTGTAGACCAGGCGCTTCCCCAGCATGAAATTATAGAGGTCATTCCCTACATCATAATGCTGTTCCCCTACCTTAAAGGCTCTTGAACCCCTTTGTTTGTTGATTAATTTCTCTTTTATTGTATGGTAATGCTCGACCCATGGACTGAATTTTTCATCCAGTCTGGAAAGGAAGATTTTATGGAAAAAGTCGTCCAGGGCTTCGCAATCCCACCATCCATCCATATAGGATTCACCTATACCGATAGAACCTTTGGTCAGCACCCGTTTGAAGAGTTTGTCATTATGGACTTTAATGTCCCAGGGCCGATCTCCATTAATATTGATATCGGCATGGGATAATAGCCTTTCCGCAGTTTGACGATAATAGTTACGACGCATAGTCCCCCTCCTGAAAATGTTATTAATAAAAATAACATGAGCAAGAAACGCCCAATGACTAGTGTCGTACCAACCGTCAATTTACGCTTGACACGACACTAACTATTTATTCTAAAAAAATAACTAATAATAAAATCAAAGTCAAAAAAAATGCAATATTTTTTTATGATTGTTGCTGTTTTTGTGCAGATTTTAATTCTTTTTTTACTTTTTTCGGCCTTTAACCTTTTAGCATCGGTGAAGGCTTGTTCCAGTCACCCGTGAAGACGAAACCTTCTAGTGGTTTCCTTGTACGCCTTTCAAGCTCTTTTGTTCGCAGCTCTTCAGTCAGAGTTTGAGGATCACCTGGATAGCCAATTGCAATGGCTGTCACCGGTTCATATCCTTCCGGTATATTGAAGGTAGACTTAGCCTTGTCTGCATAAAAACCGGCCATCTGGTGCACATAGATTCCCAAGTCCATTCCTTGGAGGGTCATATTTTCAACGGCAAGCCCAATATCGTGAAAGGCATGCCGGTTTTCTTTTCCGTTGTGATCAAAATGTGTTTTCGCCACAGATATGATAAGCATTGGAGCCTTTTTTGCCCAGGTGATGTTTCCTTCCATTAGGCAACTCAATAGTTTTTCAAATTCACCTGCATTATCTTTTGTCGCTATTATAAAGTGCCATGGCTGTTCATTAAAACAGGAAGGCGCCCATCTGGCTGCCTCAAGAAGGCGCATAATAGACTCTTTCTCAATAGCCTTTTCTGAGAAAGCTCTCGGACTCCATCGTTGAGCGATGAGAGGGTGAAGGGGATATTTTGCGTCAGCCGATTTTTCCATGAGAAGTTACCTCGCATTATTTTTCATGCCATAGGAGCAGGGCATATTGAGTAATGGGCAGCTTTGACAGGCCGGTTTGGTTCTGCAAAACGCCTTTGCGTGTCTAACGATCAATGCATGATACTCATTAAAAAGTTTAACATCATTGTCAAGGTTTTGCATGAAAAAGTCCTGAATCTGATGATAGGTATGCTTTTCTTCAAGAATGCCAATCCTTGAAAAAATCCGCTTCGTGTAGGCGTCGACAACAAAAACAGGATAATTGCCTGCATATAAAAGGATTGAATCGGCCGTCTCAGGGCCGATACCTTTTACCTCAAGAAGCATGTGGCGAAGCTTCTTCAAGTCGAGAGAGAACATTCGGTCAAGATGGCCGTCAAACTCATTATAGAGAAATAATATGAAGGATTTGAGTCTATTTGATTTAATATTGAAATAACCCGATGGACGAATAAGGTCTGCCAGATCGGAGAGTTTAATCTTATTTAGCTTGTCAGGGGAGAGCAGTCTTCTGTCTTTTAGATTGCTGATGGCCTTTTCAACATTGGTCCAATTTGTATTCTGCGTTAGGATGGCTCCCACAATCACTTCAAAGGGCGTCTCACCGGGCCACCAATGCTGCGGGCCATAGGTTGAAAACATTTTGTTATAGATTCTTTTCAGCATTTTATTATG
>JADFVM010000226.1 GCA_015222555.1 Pseudomonadota bacterium | reverse complement strand
GCATTCCCCGCGGCTTGCCGCGATATATTAAGAAGGTTATCTCCGCGCTCATACCCCGCTGCTTGCGGCGGGGTGATTGATTTCTTATAACCTCTATCAGCCATTTGCCGTGAAAAAAAATCCAAATAATAGCGACAGGATGCATAAAAAACTATTTGAAGATGCATCAATTGCC
This sequence comes from Pseudomonadota bacterium, assembly GCA_015222555.1. Taxonomy (GTDB): domain Bacteria; phylum Desulfobacterota; class JADFVX01; order JADFVX01; family JADFVX01; genus JADFVM01. The sequence continues at coordinate 16,054 of JADFVM010000226.1, read as the reverse complement.
ATCTTTGTTGCTGACGCAACCACTGGAATTATCGTCGATTGCAACTCTGTAGCAGCAAGATTAGTTGAAAGAGACAGAGCGGAGCTGATAGGCAAACATCAACGCATCCTTCATCCTGTGGAAGAGCATGAGGGAGACTTAAGCAGAACCTTCCGTGAGCATCTCAAAGGACCAGACGGAAAGCCCTTGGAAGCAAAAATCATTACCAGGAAGGGAGAAATCAAGGATGTTGAAATTAAAACCAGTATTTTTGAAGTTGACGGGAAAAATTTAATTCAGGGCGTTTTCAGTGATATTAGTAAACGCAAACAGATGGAAGAGAAACTCAGGCAGAGTGAGGAAAAATTTCGTTCAATTTTCAACTCATCAAATGATGCCATCATGTTGGTTGATGGAGATAGATTTATTGATTGCAACTATGCCACATTGAAAGTCTTTGCTTGTGAGAGCAAAGAGGAGTTTTGCCGCCAAAAGCTACTTGATCTCTCCCCACCAAAACAAGCCGATGGAAGAGAATCAGGACAAGTTGCTGGTGAACGAATTGCCACAGCCTTCCGTGATGGACATAATTTTTTTGAATGGATACATCGCCGGGCCAATGGAGAAGATTTTCCTGCCGAGGTCTTGTTGACCCCTGTGATACTGGAAGGGGAAAAGATACTACAAGGTAGTGTCCGAGACATTAGTGAACGCAAGAGGTTAGAAGAGGCTCTGCGCAAGGCACACGACGAGCTGGAAGTCCGAGTTAAAGAACGCACATTCCAGCTAGAGGGAAGCAATGCTGAACTAGAGAAAGAAATAACCGTGCGCAAACAGACTGAGAAGGAAGTAGCAGAGTCGGAAGAGTTACATCGTCTTACATTAGGCAACATTTCAGATGCTGTATTTATAACGGACGACAGTGGTAAATTTAGCTTCATTTGTCCAAACGTCAACGTTATTTTTGGCTATTCCTTTGATGAAGTAGATAAATTCGACAACATTGATGTGCTGCTCGGGAATAATCTTTTTGAACTCAGAAAACTGAAAAAAATGCGGGAAATACCGAATATTGAGCGAACAGTTGTAGACAAAACCGGAAGAGTACATGCGTTACTTGTGAGTGTAAAAGCTGTTGCCATCAAGGGGGGGACTGTTTTATACACGTGCCGTGACATTACCGAGCGCAAACAGGCTGAAGAGGGACTTAAGGAATCTCAAAAGATGTTGAAGCTGGTTCTGGACACGATTCCTGTACGTGTATTCTGGAAAGATCTTGATAGTCAATATCTCGGCTGCAATAAACTGTTCGCTCAAGATGCCGGACTGGATAAGCCTGAGCAAATTCTCGGTAAAAATGATTTTGAACTTGGGTGGTCAGAGCAGGCCGAGCTTTATCGCGACGATGACCGGGAAGTGATGAGATCAAAGAAAGATAAGCTCAACTACGAAGAACCACAAACTACATCTAATGGAGATAAAATCTGGCGCCAAACGAGCAAAACTCCCTTATTGGATATAAAAGGTGATGTCATTGGACTACTGGGAACCTATGAGAACATTACTGCTCGCAAACATGTGGAGGAAAATCTCCGAAAACTCTCACAGGCCGTTGAACAGAGCCCGGTTTCAATCTTGATTACAGACACTCAGGGAAATATCGAATATGTCAATCCCAAGTTCACCAAGCTTACCGGTTATACTTTTGATGAGGCCATGGGCCAGAATCCGAGGCTCCTGAAATCCGGGGAACAGGAACATGCATTCTATAAAAAATTATGGGATACAATTATATCGGGTAAAGTGTGGAGAGGCGAATTTCATAACAAGAAAAAAAACGGTGAACTCTACTGGGAGGCCGCATCCATATCGCCCGTAAAAAGTGATGAAGGTATTATTACGCATTTTATTGCCGTTAAGGAAGACATTACAGAGCGTAAGCAGACAGAAGATGCTATTCAGACGCTTTTCGAGAGTATGGCAGGAAATGTAGGGCAGGAGTTTTTCGAGAATTTGGTCAATAGCCTGAGAAAATGGCTGAAAACCGATTGTGTGATTATTGGCGAAGTCGCTGATGAAGATAACGTCGAGGCGTTGGCGATGGTTATGGATGGGGAAATTATTCCTCAATTTTCATATGCCTTGCATTCTACACCCTGTGAGAATGTCACCGAAAAAGGGTTCTGTATTTATCCAGAGAGCATCATTGAATTATTCCCAGAGGATAAAGATCTTGTTGATATGGGAGCAGAAGGATATGTGGGCACTCCGCTGAAGGACAAGAACGGTAACGCCGTCGGAATATTGTGCGCCATTTCTCATAGGAAATTAGACCTGCCGCCGAGGACGGAGGAAATTATGGAGATCATGGCGGCAAGGATCACTGTGGAAATTGAGCGTAAGCGGGCTGAGGATAGATTGAGTAAGGGCGAGCAGAAATTCAGAGGACTGTCACAGCAGTTCCACGCCCTTCTCGATGCCATTCCGGACAGTCTCATCCTTCTTTCTTCCGATCTGACGGTTCAGTGGGCAAATAAAAACTGTTTTTTCAAAAGTGGCGTCTGTGATGAGTCATCGATTGGACAAAAATGTCATCAATTATGGCAAAGCTTATCTCAGCCCTGTGATGGATGCCCCACTACAAAGAGTTTTGAAAGTGGAAGCGCCGAAAGTAGCCAGATAACACTGGCCGATGGGAAAATCTGGGCAGTCAGGGCCTTCCCCATTGCGGATGACACCGGAAAGGTGGTTAACGTCATAGAACTGGCAACGGACATTACGAGAAAGCTTAGAAGACAGGAAGAGACGATGCGAGCCGGCCAGCTGGCGTCAATAGGTGAGCTGGCTGCCGGTGTTGCCCATGAGATAAACAATCCCATAAACAGCATGATCAACCTGAGTCAACTGTTGGCCAATGAAAGCGCCAGGGGAAATGAGTCCTATGATATCTGCAATCGCATAATAAGTGAGGGGAAGAGGATATCCGTCATTGTGAAAGGGCTCCTCTCCTTTGCCCATGAGAATGGAGGAGGGAAGGAAGCGGTAAATATTGAAAATGTTCTTTCCGACTGCCTTTTACTGACAGAATCACAGATGAAAAAGGACAATATATGTCTTAAAGTCAATATCCCTTCCGATCTGCCCTCGGTCATCGCCAATTATCAACGACTTCAGCAGGTCTTTTTAAATATCATCAACAATGCACGCTATGCCCTGAACGAGAAGTACCCGGGGCATGATGAGAATAAAATTTTTGAAATATCTGCCAAAGAGGTGGGGATCGACGAGCGTCCTTACCTCCGTGTCACCTTTCATGACCGGGGCGAAGGGATCCCCTCCGGAATAAAGGATAAACTTGTCGAGCCCTTTTTTTCGACAAAGCCGCAGCATCAGGGCACCGGCCTCGGGCTGAGCATCAGCCTCGGGATCATCAAGAATCATGACGGCAAGATTACCTTTGACTCCATTGAAGGAGAGTTTACGAAGGTGATTGTCGAACTGCCTGCCCTAAAGAGGGAGAACAGTTAATGAATGAAGAGGGAAAAGTGAAAGCAAAAATATTGGTTATTGATGATGAAGAAAACCTTCGCTTTACCTTTGAGCGCTTCCTGAAAGCCAAAGGTTATGAGGTAGCCGAGGCGAAAGATTATGATGAGGCGGTTGAACATTTAAAAGATTCTCCCTTCGATATTATTTTTTCAGACATTCTTCTGGGAGGAAAAACGGGGATCGATCTTTTGCGATATGTTAAAGAGAAAGGGATACTTGCTCCTGTTATTATGATAACAGGAGCCCCCGATATTGAAACAGCATCAGAGGCTGTGAGACTGGGGGCCTTTGATTATATCTCGAAGCCGGTATTTCAAGATACCCTCCTCAGGGTTGCAAAAATAGCCTTGCAGCAGGCAATACTGATTCAGGAAAAAAACAGATATCGCTCAAACCTTGAAGCCATCTTTAGAAGTGTAGAGGATGGAATCGTTTCAGTGGATAATGAGATGAATATCGTTGAAGTGAATCATGCCATTAAGAATATTTGCAAATATTCACGTGAAGAGACGGCAGGAAAAAACTTTCACTCTATCCATCTACCCTGTAATAAAAAATGCCAGTCGGTGCTTATGCAAACGATTGAGACCCAAAAGGCCGTAGAAATGTATCGACTTGAATGTCAGAACAGTGAAAAAGCGGATCAGGTTGTCACGCTCAGAACCTCCCCTTTGATCGATGAAATGGGTAACTTTTCCGGCGCCATTCTGATAGTGAGAGATGAAACCCATGTCGTTCAACTTGAAAAGGATCTTGAGGAGCGGCAGCAATTTCACAGGATAATCGGCAAAAGTGAAAAGATGCTGAAACTCTACTCACTGATTGAAGACCTCACTGAGGTAGATACGACCGTTCTTATCATGGGGGAGAGTGGGACCGGGAAGGAGTTGGTCGCTGAAGCGCTTCACCATGGAGGGGGACGGAGCAAGAAACCCTTTATCAAGGTAAACTGCTCTGCCCTGCCGGAAAACCTGCTTGAAAGTGAACTCTTTGGGCACGTAAAGGGGGCCTTTACGGGCGCTGTTAAAGATAAGGCCGGCCGTTTCGAAAAGGCCAACGGCGGCTCTATTTTTCTCGATGAGATAGGCGATATTTCCCCACGGATGCAGCTTAGATTGTTGAGGGTACTCCAGGAGAGAGAGTTTGAACGGGTGGGAGATTCTACGCCTGTCAAGGTGGATGTGAGGATTATTGCTGCAACAAACCAGGATCTCCGCGCAAGAGTGAGAGAAGGTGTGTTCAGAGAAGATCTTTATTATCGCCTGAAGGTTGTCCAGCTGAACATTCCCCCCCTAAGAGAGAGGCGAGAAGACATTCCACTCTTGTTGGATCATTTTATTAAAAAGTTCAATCATAAATTCGGCAAACATGTTACAGGCCTTTCCGATGACGCAATGAAACCCTTTTTCAATTATCCCTGGCCTGGAAACATCAGAGAGATGGAGCATTCGATGGAACATGCTTTTATCCTCTGTCATGGAAATATGATTACCGTTGAAGAGGTCACTCCAGAGATTATCGATTTTGCAAAATCGTCAGCACCTTCAGAGGAAATGGGAGAGGGCGATGAACATCAACGCATTATTGAAGCCCTTAAAAAAAGCGCCTGGAACAAGGCCAAGGCGGCAAGAATACTTGGCATTGGCAGGGCAACCATGTATAGAAAAATGGAAAAGTACAACATTGATCCAGACAGCCCCCAATAGTGTCTCGTGAGACATAAATGTATCGTCCCTGTTGTGTCTCACGAGACACAATTCACTCATTTAAATTTTCTCTCAAAAAACTCACATACACCTAACCACCTGTAATCAATAAACAATTTCGCAACACCTGTTTTTCCTCCCTTTGGCATACCTCTTGAAATATATCCAGGCATATGTATACCGCAGATGATCAAATGTCAGGCAACTTTGCCATGGATAAAAGAGATAAAGGCTCGTTTGTAGAAAAAGATTGGGAGGAGAGAGCAATGGAAGGAAAATGCCCCCTAATCAAAGAGCCTTATGAGAGTTGTTACTGCACTCTATTAAGCAGTAATAGTGTGGGGAAAACGGTCTACTACTGTGGCTCTCATTATAAGGAATGCAAAATCTATAAGAAGCATTTAAAGGGAGAATAGAAACATTCGCCTCATTTACAGAAGGATAGGGTACTTCCATTTAAGAGTGATGAATGATCATTGACAATCAAGAAAACAAAAAAGTATTTCGGGCGTGTGAAAGTTAAAAATCATAACAATAAAAAATAATAAAAACTTTTTGGAGGAGACAAAAGATGATGACACTTATAAAAAATATCAAGATCAAAAACAAGCTGGTTCTGATGATTATTTTTCCGCTGCTTTATCTGACCTGGCTGGCAGGAAGCGGTGTCCTGGAAAAACGCAAGGTATCAAATGAAATGCAGGCCTTACAGGGTCTGTCAAAGCTTGCCGTCAAGATCAGCGCCCTTGTCCATGAAACTCAAAAAGAGAGAGGGGCAACGGCCGGTTTTCTTGGAAGCAAGGGGAAGAACTTTGTTGCCGAGCTGCCTGCCCAGCGAGGAAATACGGACAAGCGGATCAGCGACCTGAAGGGCTTATTAAGCAACTTTGAAATCAATTCTTATGGGAACGAATTTAAGGGAGTCCTTGATCGGGCCATGAACGATCTTGGCAAGATTGAAAACAGGAGAAGCGCCGTGAGTGCATTAAACATCAAGACAGGTGAGGCGATCGGCTACTACACCAGAATGAATGCCGCCTTTTTAAATACTATCGCCTATATGCCGAGATTGAGCAGTAACAGCGAAGTAACTTCCTTTTTAAACCAGTATGTCAACTTTCTCCAGGCAAAAGAGCGGGCCGGCATAGAACGGGCGGTCTTGAGTAATACCTTCGCAAGAGATAGCTTTGCCCCTGGCATGCATGAAAAGTTTATTCAGCTTGTCACCGCGCAGGATACCTATATAAAGGTATTTTTATCCTTTGCAGATGCTGAGAATAAGGAGGTTTACAACGAAAAGCTTCAAGGACAGGCGGTTGCTGAAGTCGCAAGGATGCGAAAGGTGGCAACCGACAAGGCGATCAAAGGAAACTTCGGCATCGATCCTGTCTACTGGTTTAAAACGATTACTCAAAAAATAAACCTTCTGAAGGAGGTAGAAAACCACCTGTCAGAAAATGTGATTGAAGGTGTTGAAGTGTTACGGAGTCAGGCCCGGTCGGCAGAGGTGGTTTTCATCGTTGTTACGGTGGTTGTTTTCCTCGTCACCTTCACGCTTTCTTACCTCTTCAGCAGGTCCATAACAAATCCTGTTCAAAAGGTGGCTGAAATGGCGGAATCGATGGCAAAGGGAAACCTTGGAATGACGCTGGCTATTAATAGTAAGGATGAGATCGGGATCCTGGCCTCGAGTTTTAACAGGATGTCAATCAATATGAAGAACCTTGTTACCGAAATTTCGCAGGCCTCAAGTCAGGTCGCCTCGGCCTCGGAGCAGATATCTTCTGCTTCCGAGCAGATGTCGGCAGGGGCGGAACATCAAAACAAACAGACCGATCAGGTTGCGACAGCCACGGAGGAAATGAGTGCAACCGTACTGGAAGTCGCCAAAAACTCCAGTGAAGCCTCCGAAGCGGCAAAAAAAGCAGCAGAGGTTGCGACAAAGGGTGGAGACGTGGTGAGCCAGACGATCGAGGGGATGGACAGGATAGCTGTTTCCGTGAAGGAGTCGGCAAAGACGATAGAAGCCCTCGGCAAAAGCTCCGACGAGATCGGTGAAATCATAGAGGTGATCGATGATATTGCCGACCAGACCAATCTCCTTGCCCTGAATGCCGCCATCGAGGCGGCACGTGCCGGTGAGCAGGGGCGCGGCTTTGCCGTCGTCGCCGATGAGGTGAGGAAACTTGCCGAGCGGACCACCAAGGCCACCAAGGAGATTGCCGGTATGATCAAAACAATTCAGACAGAAACTACCGGTGCCGTATCATCGATGAGTGCCGGGACCTTAGAGGTGGAAAAAGGTGTCGAACTGGCCAACGAGGCGGGAAGTTCTCTCAAGCAGATTGAAGAAGTTGTAGGGAATGTGACCGGTATGATTGCCCAGATTGCAACGGCATCGGAAGAACAGTCTGCGGCAGCAGAAGAGATAAGCTCTAACGTTGAGGCCGTTGCTTCCGTAACGAGGGAGACCACTGCCGGAGTACAGCAGACCTTTGCTGCCACACAGGATCTGTCAAAACTGGCATCTGACCTCCAGGAGATGGTCGGCAAGTTTACCGTGCAAAGTTCTGAGGTTTCTGAAGTTTCAGGGACATCCAGGCGTATAGCCCCCGCGCCACTTGAGCCTCATGCGGCCGGGATTTAGCGGAATAGCCATCGAAAGTCATTAGATAAAACCGGGAGGTATAAATTGAGCCATTCACTGAAGTTAAACAATGAAACGGAACAAAGAGATGAAATCCTTCAACTTGTCAATTTCAACCTTGGCAAGGAAGAGTTCGCTGTTGATATTTTAAAAATCCAGGAGATTAACAGGGTAGTGGAAATCACCAGGGTTCCCAAATCCCCTGACTTTGTAGAGGGAGTTATTAATCTGCGAGGAAAAGTCATTCCCATAATTGACTTAAGGAAACGCTTCGGACTTGAAGTGACGGGGTTAACTAAAGAGACAAGAATCATAGTCGTTGATATCGACAACAAGGTTGTCGGTCTCATCGTTGATGCCGTGTCCGAGGTGTTGAGGCTGCCTGTCGGCACAGTTGAACCCCCACCACCGATGGTGGCCGGAATCGACTCCGAATATATCTACGGTGTCGGAAAACTGGAAGACCGGCTTCTGATTCTCCTCGATATTAACAAGTTCCTGACAACTAAAGAGAAGGAGAAACTGTTAAAAACGTAGTGACCGGAAAAGAAAATGGGGGGGGGGACGACATAATGCCATTGATCAGATGGAGCAACGAATACAGCGTTAAAATCAATACCATTGATAACCAGCACAGGCAGCTTGTCGCAATTATAAATGCACTACACGAGGCGATAGAGTCGGAAGAGAATAATGAAGTCTTCTGGAGAATAATATCTTACTTGACTGTTTGTGCGCAGGATCATTTCAGTGATGAGGAAAGGATAATGAAAAGCAATGGTTACCTGGGTATACAGCTCACAAACAGCAACATAGTGCTTTTTTAAGACAGGTAGATTCCTTTAGGAGGGACTTTCTGACGGGCAATATGTCTTCTGCTTTGCAGCTCAAATCATTTCTGGAAAAATGGTTAAAGGGGCACATGGTTAAAATGGACCAAAAATATTCTTCTTTTCTGGTGAAGAAGGGCGTTGCTTGACTAATGTTTTGATCCGGAAGGTTTATAAATTCTTCATTGTATTACCAATTACGTAGAACTGTAACCTTGAGGTTAAACTTACATGAGCATCAACTACAGACTAAACATTGTATTCTGGGGCTTAACCCTTTTGATGGGGCTGGCCATCATCTTCAGCTTTTTTACTCTTGACGAGCAGAAAATCCATGGAACAGAGATCAATATTGCCGGACGTCAGCGAATGCTGACCCAAAAAATGGCCAGGGAAGCCCATGCGATTGTGATGGGGATTGTGTCGTCACGGGAACATCTTGCCAGGGATGCCGACAGCTTTAATACAAATCACAACGCGCTTTTAAGAGGCGGCGAAGTTTCTTTGGGCGAGGAGAAGCTCTTTCTAAAGCCGACGCAGGCGGCTCAGGAGGGGAGGCTCAGGGAGCAGTTGCGCAGGGTGGGAGCCCTCTGGGTGGAGTTTTACAAGAATGTAGGAGTGTTAATTGATAAGGAAGCACACCCTGAGGCTATCACCCTTGCCGGAAATTATATCACGATTAATAATAGCGGCCTCCTTCAAGAACTTGAAAAGGTGGTCAGGCTTTTTGAAATTCATGCAGCAGAGGATGTATCAAGGCTGAAAGTCTGGCAGATTTCCTTTCTAGCCCTTGCCATATTTTTAAATTTGACTGCATTGTTTGTTCTTAATCGCACCATAGTCCGACCAGTAAATGCTTTAAGAGATGTGACATCAAGGATGGCTGAAGGAGACTTGGCAGAGCGAGCGCCGGATCTCTCCGACCATGAAGTTGGAAAACTGGCGGCAAGTTTTAACCTCATGGCTGGGAAACTGGAAGAGTCTCATTCGGCCCTGGAGGAGAAGGTCGCCGAGAAGACGGAGGAACTTAGACGGCAGAAAGAGATACTGGAAGAGGCGCAGCGTGTTGCGCGCCTCGGGAGCTGGGATTGGGATATGGTGAATAATAGACTAACGGCGTCTGATGAATTCTACCATATCATTGGCATGGAACCTGAGGGGCGTAACGATTTGAGGGAGATGATGAGGGAGAAAATACACCCCGATGACCTGGAAACTGTAATAGGGTCTATGAATAAAGCACTGAATAATAACGAACCTTACAGCATTGATTATCATATAGTTAAAACTGATGGCACGGAACGCGTTGTCCATGAAGAAAATGTAGTCATATGTAATGAAGACGGTCAGCCGATTCGCATGCTTAGAACGGTTCAGGATATTACAGAACTCAAGCGTGTGGAGGAACAAGCCTATAAGTTATCACGCGCCGTTGAACAGAGCCCGGCATCTGTTGTCATTACAAATGTAGAGGGTAATATAGAATATGTGAATCCCAGGTTTACGGAGGTAACCGGTTATACTTTCGAAGAGGCCCTTGGCCAAAATCCCCGTCTGCTTAAATCTGGTGATCAATCACCAGATTTTTATAAAGAGATGTGGGACACCTTAAATTCAGGTAAGGAGTGGAGGGGGGAATTTCATAATAAGAAAAAAAATGGTGAAATTTTCTGGGAAAGTGCGTCTATTTCACCCGTAATGAATGAAAAAGGCGAAATTACAAACTTTGTTGCCGTTAAAGAAGATATTTCAAAAAGGAAGGAGAGTGAGCGTGAGCTCAAAAAGCTGTCAGCCGCCATCGAACAGAGTATCAATATGGTATTCATTACCGATCTGAATGGAAATATTGAGTATGTTAATGCAATGTTTGAAGAGATCACCGGTTACTCAAGAGATGAAGTTATCAATAAAAACCTTTTGGAATCCATCGCTACCAAGATATCACGAAGCGAGTATAAGGCGCTTAGAGAGAATATATCAAATGGAAAGAACTGGAGGGGGACATATCAGAGCAAAAGAAAAAATGGCAACAAATTCTGGGTTAGTACATTAACTTCTCCCATGAAAGATGAAAAAGGTGAAGTAACGCATCTTATTTCCATTCAGGAAGACATTACAAAAAAGAAAGAGGCAGATCAGCGCCTGGAATATCTTGCCAGCTATGATTCCTTGACAGGCCTCATCAATCGCAGCAGATTTATGGACCTAATGAATGAATGGATTCTCTTTGCCGAACACGCCAATGAAAGAGGAGCCTTGCTCCTCATTGACATGGATAACTTCACAATTCTCAATGATATCCATGGCCATAATATTGGTGATGAATACCTTAAATCAACAGCAGAACTGTTACGGGCTACTCTTCAAGATACCACAACAGCAAAAGACGGTGTAATCATCGGCCGCATGGGATCAGATGAGTTTGCCGTTCTTATCCCTTGCATAGGCCTGGATGAGGTTAGTTTAATCGCCGAGAGCATAAGAAAATCAATAGAAGAACATCACGTTGATCAAGTGGACTTTAATCTGACGGCAAGTGTTGGCATCGCCCTTTATCCTGAACATGGAACAACGAGACAAGAGCTATTTTTAAAAGGAGATGCTGCAATTCAGCGTGCAAAAGAGTTAGGTCAGAACGTATGTCACCTTTATCTCCCTGAAGACTACTACCTGGAGGAGATGCATTTAAAATATGAATGGAAAAGACGTATCCTGAAAGCAATCAAGGAGGACCGCTTTGAGATCTGGGCACAGCCGATTCTTGACCTCTACAATGACCAGATCTACCACTATGAAATATTGGTTCGTATGATAGATAAAAATGGATCTGTTGTTTCGCCCGGCGCTTTTATCAGTATGGCGGAATTGTTCGGCCTTGTAGGCGCTATCGACCGGATAGTTGCTGAAAAGGCAATGAAATTATTGGCGGAGAGGGCCAGGGCGGGGGCACCCATATCGGTTTCCATAAACCTTTCGGGTAAGGACCTGGAAGATGATGAGATTCTTACATTTATGCAGGCTCAGATCTATGAAAGCGGCGCCGACCCATCTTCAATCCACTTTGAAATTACGGAAACAGCGGCCATTAACGATCTGGAAAGGGCCATAAAATTAATAAACAGTCTGAAATCGATGGGATGCAAGTTCGCTCTCGACGACTTTGGTGTAGGCTTTACCTCCTTTGTCTATCTGAGAGAGATGCCGGTAGACTATATAAAAATAGACGGCTCCTTTATAAAAAATCTGCATAACAGTAAAAATGACCAGCTCTTTGTCAAGGCGATCACAGATGTGGCGCGTGGAATGGGGATAAAGACTATTGCTGAATTTGTAGAAGAGAAAGAAACTGTCGATTTTCTGAAAGAGTATGGTGTGGACTATGGCCAGGGTTATTACATCGGCAAGCCAAAACCTGCCCGTGATCTTAACATTGAAGGAGAAACAAAGTATTTGTCTTCCTCCAGGGCCATGTCACCAATTATTCACCATTGAGAGAAAATATGCACCTTAAAATAAGGGAGCGATATACTGTTTAAGATAAGGACGTTTTTAGAAACATTGATGAGGGCGAACAACAATTAAACCGTTCTTCTTTAAACTTTTTATAACCCTGGCATTCCGTCCGACTGGACCAGTTTTAGAAGCAAGCTTCTTTCCTCAAAAAACAAATCCCTCCTACCTAGGCAGGGGGGATTGTTATCAAAAAGCTTTTCCATCTATCAGTGACTTTATTCCTTCAATACCGCCTGCGCCGCCGCAAGCCTGGCAATAGGCACACGGAAGGGAGAACAACTGACATAATCCATGCCCACATTGTGACAGAACTCGACTGAAGTCGCCTCTCCACCATGTTCACCACATATACCGAGTTTAATGTCAGGCCTTGTTGAGCGTCCCTTTTCAATACCAATTTTGACGAGCTGTCCCACTCCGCTTTGATCAAGAGCAACAAAGGGGTCCTTTTTGTAGATCCCTTTATCGACATAGAAAGGAAGAAAATTTCCGGCGTCATCACAACTCAAGCCATAAGTCGTTTGTGTCAGGTCATTCGTTCCAAAAGAGAAAAACTCTGCCTCTTTAGCAATGGCATCAGCCGTAAGGGCCGCTCTTGTGAGTTCGATCATTGTCCCAACAAGGTATTTCAACTCACAGCCGGAACCTTTAATAACCTCGTCAGCTACCTTTACAACCTTTTCCTTCCAATAGATTGCATCTATTCAATGGCTGTGCTAAGTTTTTCTATGAGGGACAAATTTACAAACAAGGAGAGAGCATGAAGGGACAATCCGGATACATACGCTGGTTTGATGAGATCGGAATTGAGGACGTCCAGCTCGTGGGCGGCAAGAACGCCTCCCTTGGAGAGATGTACCGGGAACTCACCTCGAAAGGGGTAAAGATACCGAACGGCTTTGCCGTTACGGCGGAATCCTACCGGCGCCTTCTGAAATCGGCAGGAATTCTTGACAGTCTCAAGAAGACAATGGCCGGTCTCGACAAGGCCGATCTCGCCGACCTCGCCGGAAGGGGGAAGACGGCCAGAGATCTGATCCTCGGCGCGGGGATCCCGGATGATCTCTGGGAGGAGATAAAGACGGCCTACGATCGACTCTGCGAAGAGTACGGCCCTGACACGGACGTTGCCGTCAGGAGTTCGGCCACAGCGGAAGATCTCCCCACGGCATCCTTTGCAGGCCAGCAGGAGACATACCTCAATGTCCGCGGTTACCACGCCCTGCGTGAGGCCTGCAGCAAATGTTTTGCCTCTCTTTTTACGGACAGGGCCATATCCTACCGGGTAGACAACGGTTTCGATCACTTCCAGGTGGCGCTGTCCATCGGGATCATGAAGATGGTCCGCTCGGATCTCGCCACAAGCGGCGTCATCTTCACCCTCGATACGGAAACAGGCTTCCGTGACGTAGTCTTCATTACGGCTTGCTACGGGCTGGGTGAAAACATCGTCCAGGGGGCTGTCAACCCTGATGAATACTACGTCTTCAAGCCCACATGCAGGAAGGGACACAGCTCAATAATAAGAAAAAAGCTGGGCGAGAAGAAGATCAAGATGATCTACGGCCTCGGTGACTCAAAACTGCTTACACGAAATGTAGAGGTGGCTGAGGCGGACCGAAAGCGGTTCTGTCTTAACGATGATGATATCCTGACGTTGGCAGGATATGCAATGGCCATAGAGGATCACTATTCGGAAAAGGCGGCCCGGCCCAGCCCAATGGATATCGAATGGGCCAAAGACGGAGAGACGGGGGAACTCTTCATAGTACAGGCCAGGCCTGAAACGGTTCAGTCGCAGAAGGAGATAGATATACTTGAGACCTACCATCTGGAAAAGAGATCCCCTGTCCTGACAAGGGGGAGGGGTGTGGGAGAAAAGATCGCAAGCGGGAGCGCCCGTATCATCCCCGATGTGGCGCATCTTTCAACCTTTAAACCCGGTGAGGTACTCATAGCCAATACCACTACGCCCGACTGGGAACCGGTGATGAAGACGGCCGGCGCCATTGTCACAAACAGGGGAGGAAGGACCTGCCATGCAGCCATCGTCAGCCGTGAACTGGGCATCCCGGCAGTAGTCGGTGCAGGAAATGCCACGGAAGCGATCCGAACGGGTCAGGAGGTGACGGTAAGCTGCGCAGAGGGAGATGAGGGCGTCATCTATGAAGGGATCCTTCCCTTCCGTGTTGAGGAGCTCCACCTGGGGAAACTTGAGCGACCGAAGACAAAGATAATGATGAACCTGGCCAACCCTGATATGGCATTTTCCATGTCTATGATACCCTGCGACGGGGTCGGTCTTGCACGAATGGAGTTCATCATCAACAGCTGCATCAAGGTCCACCCCATGGCCCTTGCGCACCCGGAAATGGTAAGAGACGGGGAGACAAGAAAGGAGATAGACGAGATTACCTTCGGTTATGAGAACAAGGCCGACTTCTTCGTGGAAAAGCTGGCTGAAGGCGTTGGGACCATCGCGGCGGCCTTTTATCCCAAACCTGTCATCGTCCGCATGAGTGATTTCAAGAGCAACGAGTACGCCTCTCTCATAGGGGGCGAGTACTTCGAGCCTGAAGAGGAAAATCCCATGATCGGTTTCCGCGGCGCCTCCAGATACTACGACGAGAAATACAGGGAGGGATTCGCCCTGGAGTGCAGGGCCATGAAAAGGGTCCGGGAGGAGATGGGGCTTACAAATCTTGTCATTATGATCCCCTTCTGCCGGCGAGTGGAGGAAGGGGAGAAGGTCCTTGAAGAGATGGCATTAAGCGGCCTTGTAAAGGGAGAAAATGGGCTCGAGGTCTATGTCATGTGCGAGATACCAAACAACATCATGGAAATGGACGGCTTCAGCAGGATTTTCGACGGCTTCTCCATCGGATCAAACGACCTGACACAGCTCACCCTCGGCGTCGACCGCGACTCGGCGCTGGTGGCCAGGATATTTGATGAGCGGGATCCAGGGGTGATGAAGATGATTGCCATGGCCATTGAGGGTGCAAAACGTAACGGCAGGCACAGCGGCATCTGCGGTCAGGCGCCGAGCGACTACCCCGAATTTGCCGAGTTTCTGGTGAAAGAGGGGATCGACTCCATTTCGCTCAATCCCGACTCGGTAATGAAGGTGACGCTGAAGGTGCTGGAGGAGGAAAAGAGAGGATAAAATTTTGAGCCTCTTCTTTAGCCCCTGACTAGCCTTCTTCTTTCAGCGCCGCCTGAGCCGCCGCAAGCCTCGCGATCGGCACCCGATAGGGTGAACAGCTCACATAATCAAGCCCTATCTCGTGGCAGAATTCAACGGAAGACGGCTCACCGCCGTGCTCACCGCAGATGCCGAGCTTGATATCAGGTCTTGTCGCCTTCCCTTTTTCGACGCCCATTTTTACCAGCTGGCCGACCCCTGTCCGATCGAGGGCGACGAAGGGATCGTTGGTGTATATCCCCTTTTCCACATAATAGGGGAGGAAATGTCCCGAATCGTCACGGCTGAGACCCAGCGTGGTCTGGGTGAGATCGTTGGTGCCGAAAGAGAAGAATTCCGCCTCCTTCGCGATATCATCGGCAGTCAGCGCGGCACGGGGCAGTTCAATCATCGTTCCGATAAGGTATTTCAGGTCACATGCACTTTCCCTTATAACATCGTCTGCAATCTTTACTACCCGCGCCTTGATATATCCAAGCTCCTTTACATGCCCCACAAGTGGAATCATTATCTCCGGGACGATAGAGTATCCGTCATCGTTTACAAGTTCGCAGGCAGCTTCAATGATCGCCTTGACCTGCATCTCGTATATCTCCGGATAGGTGACACCGAGTCTGCACCCCCT
>JADFVM010000225.1 GCA_015222555.1 Pseudomonadota bacterium | reverse complement strand
GCATTCCCCGCGGCTTGCCGCGATATATTAAGAAGGTTATCTCCGCGCTCATACCCCGCTGCTTGCGGCGGGGTGATTGATTTTGCCTTTATTGGATCAAGTTTATCCTATATAGCTAGATTGAACTATAATGTTTGGCTTGTGTCAAGTGTCAGTGGTAGTGATGATATATTTTTTGTTGTTTTGAAGAACTGTTTATAGAGCCATACCTCGCTTGGTGGGAAGATTTATGATTCGAAGACAGAAAAATAAAATATCTGTACCGGATTTGTTAAATATTCTTGACATGTGCAGGCATTATGATTATAATTTTCGATTCTTTATGGAGTTTTAGATCCTCGGAGGTTTTTGGGTTATGTATGCGGTAATTGCAACGGGTGGAAAGCAGTATAAGGTGTCCGAAGGTGACATTGTCAGGGTTGAAAAGCTTGATGGTGACGTCGGTACCAAGGTGGAAATTCAAGATGTTCTCATGGTTGGTGGTGGTGACGCTCCAACAATCGGTGCGCCGATTGTTGAAAAGGCCACAGTGACAGGAGAAATTGTTGAGCAGGACAGAGGAAAGAAAATTCTCGTTTTCAAAAAGAAGAAGAGAAAGGGATACAAAAAATTGCAGGGGCACCGTCAGTCATATACGGCCCTGAAGATAGCAAAGATAAAGGCTTAAAAGAGAGAGGATAGAATGGCTCATAAAAAAGCAGGTGGAAGTACTAGAAACGGAAGAGACAGTGAAAGCAAACGTCTAGGTGTAAAGAAGTTTGGCGGCCAGGTAGTTAAACCTGGAAATATTATCATTCGCCAGAGAGGGACCAAGGTTCATCCCGGTAATAATGTAGGGCTTGGCAGGGACCATACAATTTATGCTTTAATAGATGGCGTTGTTCAGTTTGAACGCTACGGCAGGACTAGAAAAAAAGTAAGCGTTTACGTTGCATCCTGATCGTATGTCTTGAGCAATAAAAAAATGTAGGGGGCCTGGCCCCCTTTTTTATTGCCCATAAGTTATCTCCTGCCATCAAAAACCCTCCTTGCACTTTCAGTCAGTGTAGATATATTTGCCCCTATTGAACATTATCATTAAAAAGACAGCTCTGGTCAGCATATATTCTTCCATTTGTGAATCTTTTTATTTTATTATTATTTTTTTAATGTAATGTAATCTATTATGAAATTTGTCGATGAAGTTGAAATCAGAATTG
Organism: Pseudomonadota bacterium; assembly: GCA_015222555.1. Taxonomy (GTDB): domain Bacteria; phylum Desulfobacterota; class JADFVX01; order JADFVX01; family JADFVX01; genus JADFVM01. The sequence goes on along the minus strand of JADFVM010000225.1, from coordinate 18,565 downwards.
CCTCCGGTCATGGTGGCAAGGGTTGTGTAAGTTTCAGGCGGGAGAAGTACGTCCCCAAAGGCGGCCCGGATGGTGGTGATGGAGGAAAGGGTGGGGATGTCATCATTAAGGCGACAACGCGTCTTTCCACCCTTCTAGACCTGAGGTACAAGAAAGAGAACAGGGCCCGCCATGGTGAGCCCGGAAAGGGCAGGAACTGTCATGGTAAGGATTCCCCCGATCTGATAATCCCTATCCCTGTGGGGACATTAATTAAGGATGTGGAAAGTGGAGACGTGCTGGCAGACCTTGTTGAAGACGGCCATACATTCGTTGCGGCAAAAGGGGGAAGAGGGGGGAAGGGAAATGCTCACTTTACCAGCTCTACCAGGCGAGCGCCTCGTTTTTCACAGCCCGGGGAAGAAGAGGAAGAGTTTCTTTTAAGGTTAGAACTCAAGCTTCTTGCAGATGTGGGAATTATCGGTTTCCCTAACGTAGGAAAGTCGACCTTGATTTCAAGGATTTCAGCGGCCAGACCGAAGATCGCCGATTATCCTTTTACTACACTCGTTCCTAACCTCGGTGTTGTACAGTATAAGGATTTTAAAAATTTTGTTGTCGCTGATATCCCAGGGCTTATTAAAGATGCCCATTCAGGAGCGGGATTGGGTGTGAGGTTCCTTAAGCATGTTGAAAGAACGTCCCTCTTTATTCACATCATTGATGTTTCTGGATTCACGAACCGGGATCCTTTAGAGGATTTTGATACAATCAACAAAGAATTGAGAGAATTCAACCGTTCTCTGGCCGATAATCCTCAGATTGTCGTGCTTAATAAGATCGATGTCCTGGCAGACAGGAAGGAACTTGCTGATTTGGAAAAAGAGTTTAAAAAGAAAAAATATGATGTTTTTATGATTTCTGCCGCAACGGGGGAAGGTGTGGATAAGCTGATTGATGCAACGGCAGAGCTTTTTTTTGAAGGTAAGTCGGATGTGTAGATGTCGGATATGAATGAACTGCAATTAAGAAAAGAGACAGTGAGGGCAGCAAAAAGGATCATCGTCAAAATCGGTAGCGCTGTGCTGACTCACCATACAGAAATAATCGACGGTAAGGTTATTGAATCACTGGTTGATGATATGTCTGTTCTCCTTGATGAGGGCAAAGAGATTATTCTTGTGACATCGGGGGCAGTGGCTGCAGGAACAAAAAAGCTTGGTCTTAAGGGGAGTCCCAGGAGTATCCCGGAAAAGCAGGCCGCAGCGGCGGCGGGTCAGAGTACATTGATCAGGTATTATGAGCGGGCCTTTGAAAAAAGAGGGAAGAAGGTTGCTCAGATCTTATTGACCGGTGATGGTTTAAGTGATAGAACGAGGTATTTAAATGCAAGAAACACCATAACCTCCCTCCTTTATTATAGTGTCGTTCCGATTATTAATGAAAATGATACTGTTGTTGTCGATGAGATCAGGTTTGGAGATAATGATAATCTCTCTGCCATGGTTGTCGGCCTTTCTGATGCGGATCTACTCATCATGCTTACTGATACGGAGGGCCTCTATAACAAAGACCCCCGGAAGTTTGATGATGTGGAACTCATTCAAACAGTCAGGGATATAGATTCCCAAACAAAGGGGATTGCCGGTGGCGCCTCGGATGTTGGAACGGGGGGCATGGCGACAAAAATTGAGGCGGCCAGGAGGGCGGGAACATTTGGAGTGCCGGCTATCATTGCCAATGGTGGAAGAAAAGGTGTCTTGCTTGATGTGATGAATGGTGTCGGCCTGGCTACGCTTTTTGTGCCGCGTGAAGAGCGACTTAAAGGTAGAAAGAGATGGATTGCTTATAATCTTAAGGTGTCAGGAACGATCATTGTTGATGATGGTGCAAAAAATGCCCTAGGGAGGGGGAAGAGCCTTCTTCCTTCAGGTGTGGTTGCCGTGGAGGGTGATTTTTATTTTGGTGACCTTGTGTCTCTTGTCCTCGAAAATGGGCCTGAATTTGCGCGTGGTCTGGTTCAGTACAGCAGTAATGATATCGATGCTTCAAAGGGGCTTAATACTTCCCGGCTTGAAGAGGTTTTGGGTAAAAAAGATTACGATGAGATCATCCACAGGGATGATCTGGTTTTATTGTAATGATTAATGAAATTGGCTTGCTCTTCCCCTTTAGCTCTTAGACTTTTCAATGTAGCGCATTCTCAGTGTGTAAAGCAGGTTGTCAAGGAGGTTTGCTTCAGCCTCTGTCAGGTTGCCCTTTGTTTTCTCCTCAAGAATCCCTAGTATGTCGATAGTTTGTTTTGCCATGGGCAGGTTGGCTTCTTGTTTGCCTGTTTCAGGATCTCTTGCATCACCCAGTTGGAACTGGGCTGCTGTTGACAGTGAAAAGACAAATGTGGAAAAGTCGATGGCTTGAAGTTGATGGTTTTCCCTTTTAGCCCACTCTTCGCTCTGCGCCGCTTTATTTTCCTTTGACATCAGATTAGCCCCACTTCATATCCTTAAACCCGGATAAACCGGACTATTTTCAGTACCCCCTTGAGGGGTGTAAGTGCCTTCTCGAACTTGCTTTCTGCCAGAAAAACGCAGAAAATTATTTCTAAGTTACTAAATATGACAAGTTAAACGTACTACTCAATGTCAACGGTTATCTGTTTAGTTCTTTCCGCTTCCATTTTTGGGACAGTTATTTCCAGGACGCCGTTTTTAAAACTTGCTCTTATCTTGTCCGGGTCGACAGTTGTGGGAAGAGAAAACAGCCTATAGAAGGAGCCATAGGCTCGTTCCATCCTGTGGTAGTTTTCTTCCTCTATGTTTTTTTCGAACTTTCTTTCCCCTTTTAGAGAAAGGGTGTTGTCTTTTACCTCGACAGAGACGTCTTCTTTTTTAATGCCCGGTAGTTCTGCTTTTAATACCAGGCTGTCTGGCGTTTCATAAACGTCAACTGCCGGAGACCATACAGAATGCGGTATGGCATCCTCTGGCCCTCTCATTCTTGAGAGTCTGTCATCAAATAGCCGGTCCATTCTGTCTCTTAAGCTAAGCAGGTCTCGAAAAGGATCCCATTTAACTATGGCCATTATATTCTCCTTTTATCTTTATTAAGAGGAATTTAATCACAAATGAGATAATTGTCAAGTCAGGTGTGTCGGGTGTATCATTAAAAAATGAAATCATTGAGGTTACTGGAAAGCTAAGTTAGGGTAATGAAATATTTGAAGCTTTTCGTTAGATTGTGGATCGTCAGCCTGGACCATTTTTTTATTGTTCAGAGGCTTCTCTGGCTACATCGGGAAAAGATGTTTTTTTGCAAGAAGTTCTTAGATGGGCGATACAACAAGGTTTGCTTTTTTAAAATTGTATACAGTATCCAGGAACCAGGAACCTTTTTTCTTGACATTAATTAAGTGATGCAATAGATTACACCATCTCACAGAATTCGACCTCAATTTTAAGTCAAATTTCTATCAGGAGTGATTCTTATTATGCCTGAAGTGAACGTCTTTCAAGATTACCTCCCCGTCATGATTGTCATGGGGATAACCGCCATGTTTGCCTTCGGCGCTGTTGTGGCCGGTGTTATCCTCAAGCCTAAAAACAAATATCCTGAAAAACTCGGTCCATGGGAATGCGGTATTGAACCTGAGGGTGAAGCTGATGCTGGCAAGTTCACCGTTCAGTTCTACATAATAGCTGTTCTTTTTGTTATCTTCGATGTTGAAACGCTTTTTTTATTCCCCTGGGCAGTTGTCCTCGACAAGATAGGTATGTTTGCTTTTATTGAAATGGTGTTGTTTATTGCCATTTTGCTTGTCGGTTTTTTCTATGCCTGGGCAAAAGGGGCGCTGGAATGGGTGAAATAATGGAAAAGGAATTAGAAAATAACGTATTTTTTACGTCGGCAGATGCCGTGATCAATTGGGGGCGCAGTTCATCCCTCTGGCCAATGACATTCGGCCTGGCCTGTTGCGCTATTGAGATGATCTCTTCAGGGTGTTCCCGATACGACTTTGACCGCTTCGGCGTGGTGTTCAGGCCGTCACCCAGGCAGTCTGATGTAATGGTCGTGGCCGGAACGCTTTGTAAAAAGATGGCGCCTGTTTTAAGGCGGTTGTATGATCAGATGGCAGAGCCGAGGTGGGTTGTTTCCATGGGAAGCTGCGCATCTTCAGGCGGCATCTTTAATACCTACAGTGTAGTTCAGGGGGCCGATCTTGTTGTTCCTGTAGATGTGTATGTCCCCGGATGTCCTCCAAGACCTGATGCTCTCATGTATGGATTTTTGCAGCTTCAGGAAAAGATCAAGAGAGAATCAAGCTTCAGAAAACTATCGAAATAAATTCATCAATGACGCAATTAAACAAAATAGACATTATTGGCAAAATAAAGAACAAGTTCGGTGATGCCATTCTTGAAAGTCACAGTTTCAGGGATGATGATACCGTTGTTATTCAAAAGGAACGCCTTAAAGATCTGTGCACTTTTTTGAAGAATGATCAGGAGCTTGATTTCGATTATCTGCTCGATGTATGTGGTGTTGACTATCTTCCTGATGAGCCTCGTTTTGAGGTGGTTTATCACATGTCCTCCATTGCCAGAAAACACAGGTTAAGGGTGAAAACAAGGGTGGCTGATGGAGAAAGTGTTGATTCTGTCACATCAGTCTGGCCGACGGCAGATTGGACGGAGAGGGAAACCTTTGACATGTTCGGGATTCGATTTGATGGTCATCCTGACCTCAGGCGAATTTATATGGCTGATGACTGGAAGGGGTATCCTCTCAGGAAAGATTTCCCGGAAAGAGGTTATAAAGATGAATATCAACCTTTTGGAGAAGAGGAATAGCCTTGGCGAATGAAGCGGTTGAAATAGTCGGTCCTGACGCAGGGAAGATAGAAACGCGGGAGATGACCCTCAATATGGGGCCTCAGCATCCGAGTACCCATGGTGTTCTGAGGATTGTCCTGACACTTTCCGGTGAAAGGGTTCTTAATGCCGAGTGCATTATCGGTTATCTGCACAGGGGCGTTGAGAAGATAGCCGAAAGTAGAAATTATCACAGCTTCATCCCCTATACGGACAGGCTTGATTACATGGCGGGTATGTCTAATAACCTGTCTTATGTAATGGCCGTTGAAAAACTGCTTGATCTGGAGGCGCCTGAAAGGGCCCAATATATCAGGGTTATCTGCGCAGAGTTGAGCCGTATCGCAGGCCATATTGTTGCTATTGGAGCGAGCGCCCTTGACCTCGGGGCGATGACAGTGCTCCTTTACGGGTTCAGGGACAGGGAAATGGTTCTCGACCTCTTTGAGATGATCTGCGGTTCCAGAATGACTGTCAACTATATGCGTATCGGTGGTGTCAGTGGTGACGCTACGGAGATGTTCCTGAAAAAATGCCGCGAATTTATAGACTATCTCCCCAAAGGTCTGGCAGAATACGAGCAGCTTCTGACCAATAACAGGATCTGGCTTAAAAGAACAAAGGATGTTGGGAAAATCTCGGCAAAAGATGCCATTGCCCTCGGTCTTGGCGGTCCAAACCTAAGGGCGGCCGGTGTGAACAGAGACTTGAGAAGGGATGAGCCCTACCTGGTATACGATAAGTTGGATTTCAGGGTCCCCTTGAGAGAAAATGGAGACGTCTTCGATCGGTATATCATAAGGATCTGGGAGATGAGGGAAAGCATTAAAATCATTCGCCAGTGTCTTGATCAGATGCCTGAAGGTCCTTTTATTGCGCAGGAGACGAAATACAGTTTTCCAGACAGGGATAAGGTGAAAACGGACATGGAGTCCATGATTCACCACTTTAAGCTCGTTATGCATGGGATCACGCCGCCCAAGGGTGAAGTTTATTTCGGCCTTGAGTCACCGAAAGGTGAGCTGGGCATGTATCTTGTCAGCGATGGGGGTGGCAAGCCCTACAGGTTAAAAATCAGGTCGCCCTCCTTTGTAAATCTGGAGTCACTTAACACCATGTGTAAAGATGAACTCATAGCGGATGTTGTTGCTGTAATCGGAAGTCTTGATCCTGTTATGGGTGAAACTGATAAATAAGGTTATAGGGGAAAATGCTGTCTCAAGCTGCCATTAAGAAAATAGAAGAAGTTCAAAAGAAGTATCCTACGAAGCGCAGCGCTGTTCTGCCTTCGTTATTTATTGCTCAGGAGGAGCAAGGCTGGGTAACGAAGGAAGCGATGGCTGAGATCGCGAAGGTGCTTGCCATTCCTCCCACCCAGGTTTATGAATCGGCAACATTTTATACAATGTACAACAAAAAACCTGTTGGAAAGTATCATGTTCAGGTTTGTGCAAACCTGTCCTGTTCGCTTTTGGGCGCGGAGCACGTAATTAATTATATTTCAAAGAAGCTTAACATTAAGACCGGGGAGACGAGTAGTGACAAAAAGTTCACTCTCTCTACTGTTGAATGTCTCGGCTCCTGTGATACGGCGCCCATGTTGCAGCTCAATGATGAATATCATGAAAACCTGACTGAAGAAAAAATTGATAAACTCCTGGACAGCCTGGATTAAAAACTATGCAAGAAAAAGTTACCTGTAAAAATGTAGAAGATCCCAGGCAGTATACTATAGAAGGCAGCCTGAAAAACGGGGGGTACGAAAGCCTGAAAAAGGCCCTTTCCATGACGCCTGACGAGGTGATTGATGAGATGAAAGCCTCCGGCATCAGGGGTCGGGGTGGCGCTGGATTCCCCACGGGTCTAAAGTGGAGCTTCATCCCCAAGATTTCGGATAAGCCTAAATATGTCTGTTGTAACGCTGATGAAGGTGAGCCGGGAACTTTTAAGGACCGTGTTATTATCGAAAAAGATCCTCACCTGCTTCTGGAAGGGATTATTATTGCCGGCTTTGCCATCGGCGCTACGGCAGGCTACATCTATATTCGCGGTGAGTTTTTCTTTGGCGTTAAAAGGCTGGAAAAGGCGATAGAAGAGGCCTATGAAAAAGGTTTTCTCGGCAAGAACATATTGGGTAAAGGTTTCGACTATGATATTTACGTTCACCGTGGCGCCGGCGCTTATATCTGTGGTGAGGAAACAGCGCTTATTGACTCCATTGAAGGCAAGCGGGGTATGCCGAGGATAAAGCCACCTTTCCCGGCTATAGCGGGTCTTTATAATGGCCCCACCATCGTGAACAATGTAGAAACGCTGGCCAGTGTGCCTTTTATTGTAAGGAATGGTGGCGCTGCATTCGGAAAGATCGGCCCTGAAAAATCACCGGGTATGAAGATATTTAATGTGAGTGGCCATGTAGAAAAGCCGGGTTCCTATGAATTGCCCATGGGTACGCCACTCAGAGAGATTATCTACGAACATGCCGGTGGTATCAAGGGTGGCAAGAAGCTTAAAGCTGTCATTCCCGGCGGTGCATCGACGCCAGTTTTAAAGCCCGACGAGATTGATGTAAAGATGGATTACGACTCCGTTGCGGCCATCGGTTCAATGATGGGCTCCGGCGCTATCATCGTCATGGATGAGACATCCTGTATTGTTAAATCCATATTAATTCTGGCCAGGTTTTTTGCCCATGAATCATGTGGCAAGTGTACGCCCTGCCGGGAAGGATGTACCTGGATGGCAAAAATTATTGATGATATAGAAGCTGGCAAGGGGCAGGATGGAGATATCGATCTTGTGTATGATGTGGCCTTAAATATTTTTGGTAAAACTTTTTGTCCCTTAGGTGATGGCGCTTCCATGATGGTAAGGGGCGCTATTGACAAATTTAGAGATGAATTTGAGCATCACATTAAAAACAAAACCTGTTTGGTCGCTTCTTAATAGAAGTTTTTAGAGGATTAGATGGCATTAGTTACACTTAACGGAAAAGAGATACAGGTAGATGGCGGGAGGCTTATTCTCGATGTTGCCAGAGAGGCTGGCTTCGAAATCCCTACCTTCTGTTATCATGCCAAGTTAAGCACGCTGGCCTCATGCAGGATGTGTCTGGTGGAAATTGAGGGGATGAGAAAGCTTCAGGCTTCATGCGCAACACCTGTCATGGATGGCATGAAGATCGAAACTGAATCGCCCGATGTTGTATCAGCCAGGGCGTCACAGCTTGAATTTCTTCTCATTAACCATCCTCTTGATTGTCCTGTTTGCGATCAGGCAGGAGAGTGCGATCTACAGGATCTGACCTTTAAGTATGCCAAGCCCGGTGGACGATACAGGTGGAAGAAGAGGACCTTTGATAAAAGAGACATGGGCTCCACCATGACAAAGGAGATAAACCGTTGTATCGCGTGCCGGCGATGCTCCAGATATTGTGAAGAGGTCTCGGGCGACTTTGCCATTACGGAATTAAATAGGGGAAATGCCCTCGAAATGGGTTCTTTTTATCATTCACCCATTGAAAGTGAATTTATTGGAAATACAGTCCAGCTCTGTCCCGTGGGCGCCCTTACGAGCAGCCTTTTCAGGTTCAAGTCGCGCGTTTGGGACCTCATTAGTACGGAAACGATCTGCCCTCACTGTTCTGTCGGCTGCAGCATTACTTCCGAAAGTAAATATGTGAGTCAGAAGGCGACCCATATGCTTCAAACGCAACATTTAGGAAAGACGCCGGCCCTTGAAAAAACAGAAGTAAAAATACTTAGAAATATCGCCTCTGATGGTAAGGGCGTTACTGAAATAAGCCTCTGCGACAGAGGGCGTTACGGTTATCATTATATTAACAGCGACATAAGACTTAAGGCCCCTATGGTTAAGGAAAATGGCCGGCTGGTGGAGTCGACTTGGGAGAAGGCCCTTTCTCTTGTGGCATCCAAGCTTGCTTCTATCAAGGCCGAAAAGGGCGCTGAAAGTATCGGCGGGATTACATCCGGCATCTGTTCCAATGAAGACAACTTTATATTTCAGAAGTTTTTCAGAAATGTTATAGGAACTAATAATATTGCAATCCCTGGTGATTATTCCCTCAGCCGTAGCTCAGTACTGAGACTGCTCGCTATGAGGGGGCAGGTTCAGTGGGTAAAAACAGCTGACTGCATTCTTATCTTAGGCTCTTCAGTGGGTACGGATACACCAATCGTTTCCATGCATGCAGGTATGGCTTCAAGATTGCGTGGCGCAAATCTGATTACGGCCATGGCCGGAGAAAACAGGCTGCTGGACACGACGGCGCAAAAAAGGTTGAACTACGTAAAAGGTTCTGAGCTTACCGTCATTGGGGCGCTTACCAGGGCAGTTATTGATGGTAAGCTTTATTGTGAGTCCTTCGGAGGGAAGAGAAAGAAAGAACTGGACGTTGTTGAGGCGGGACTTAAGGGCATCAATCTCAAAGACCTTGAGGTCTTGGCTGGCCTTGCCGTTGACGATATTGAGTCTACTGCCAGGAGCCTGTCTGAAGCTTCAAAGGGTGTTGTTCTCTTTGGTGATGATTTTATTGCCGGTGAAAAGTCGGAAGAAATTGTCGAGGCCTTATATAATCTCTTTTCTTTGCTTGGCTATAGGGGTGAAAAGGGGCAGGCCATATTCTCGCCCGCATCAGGCAATCTCATCGGCTCCATGGATATGGGGATTGCGCCTGATTATCTGCCCGGTTACGTTGCTGTTGGCAGTAAAGAGGCAGGGAAGGCCCCCCAGGAGAAGGGGCTTGATTGGAATGCAATGGTGCCAGCAGCGTCGGATGGAAAACTGCAGGCCCTGTATGTGATGGGCGATGATCCTGTGGAAACGGCTTCTGATAAAGATAAAGTAAAGAATGCATTGAACAAACTCGATTTTATTGTTGTGCAGGACCTCTTCATGACGAAAACAGCTGAACTGGCAGACGTTGTTTTACCGGCGCTCACCTATGCTGAAAAGTCAGGGACGGTAACAAACCTTGAGGGGAGAGTGCAGCTTCTCGATGTATCAATGAAACCGCGAGTCGATGGCAGAAAGGATTGGCAGATTATTCGTGATGTGGCTCAAAGCATGGGGGCAGCCCTTTGTTTTAACGACGACCTTAGAATTGTAGATGACGGCGAGGTCGAGGTTTTAGAGGAAATTTCAAAAACAGTTCCCCATTATGCAGCTGTTACACAAGAGGCTATAGGTCGTGATGGCCTGATGAGTGATGTGTCCGGTATAAAACAGGCCGCGCTTAAAACAGTTGAAATTGTTGGTCATAAAAAAACAGCAGACAAGGACTATCCGCTTCAGGTTGTTCCCGGGAGGGATGTGTTCCTCAATGGAAGTATGACCTGGCGGGATGAAGGCCTGCTTGAGCTATCTCCGGGCCCCAGGATTCTGGTTGAGTCCAGCGATGGTGCTGCTCATGGCCTATCCGATGGAGATGTAATTACTGTAGAGACTAAAGAGGGCACCCTTAAGGGGACCGTTTCTCTTACTGACAGGATTTTCCCCGGTGTCGTTGTGGTCCCTGTTAATCATCCGGAGCTTGAATCCTGGAAACTATTTGGTGGTAAAAACCAAGAAACTTTAGGTCGATTGGCTAAATAAGCCTGAGAGTGTGAAGGAGGAGTAAATGTCAGAAGAACTCAGTAGTTTAAAGAAGATGGTTCTCTTTACTTACTTAAATGAAGAAGAGTTGAAAGCTGTGAGAGAAATTATCACGGAAGTAGACTATATGGCCGACAAATCGGTCTTTGAGGAAAGTCAAGACGGACACACACTCTATCTGATTAAAAGCGGTGAGGTGAAAGTGACGAAGAAGGACCCCGAGGGGACTGAGCAGGTTTTGGCCCTTTTGAAAGAAGGTGATATCTTCGGGGAAATGTCTTTTCTCGATGGAAGACCACACTCAGCGACTGTTGTTGCCGTTCACAGCACCAGAATTCTTCAAATTGAAAAGGGCAAATTTGATGAATTTGTGGATAGTCACCCGAAGGCAGCCTACAAGATAATGAAAACCATTGTTATCCAGGTTGACGCCATTGTTAGAAGAATGAATACGAATTATGTTGACATGTTATCTTATATGTTTGGTCGAAGAAGGTTCTAAAGATGATTGAGTTTGTTTTAGGCAATGCGCTCATAATGATCCTCATAAAATCCTTCATAGCTGTAGGGATTGTGTTTTCATTGCCTTTGCCATTTACCTGGATAGAGCGAAAGATTGCGGGACACATACAGGTCCGGCCCGGTCCGATGCGAGTCGGTTTTCATGGGGTTCTACAACCATTTGCCGATGGATTGAAGCTCTTTTTAAAAGAGGACATCATCCCCGATGGTGCGGATAAGTTCCTTTTCAGGGTGGCTCCTTATCTGACACTGATTCCCTATATTGCCATATTTGTGGCCATTCCAGTTGCCGGTAATGCTTATCTTTCCGACATGAATGTCGGCGTTTTATATGTCCTTGCCATTGGAGGCCTTTCTATCTATGGAATTATTCTGGGTGGCTGGGCATCGAACAGCAAGTATGCCTTGCTCGGAGGGCTCAGGGCGGCTGCCCAGATGATCAGCTATGAAGTTGCAATGGGTTTTGCCGTCATTGGCGTCATTATGATGGCACAATCCCTTAACATGAGGGAAATAGTGGAGGCCCAGGGGGGTGGAATTCTTAGCTGGAACATTATGCCGCACAAACAGCTTATCGGCTTTTATATCTTTCTGGTAGCCGGTTTTGCCGAGTCAAACAGGATTCCCTTTGATATCCCTGAAGGAGAGGGTGAGCTTGGCGGTGGTTTTCATACGGAATACAGCGGCATGAGGTTTTCTCTGTTCGCCATGGCTGAATATGCGGCGATGTTTTCCATATGCGCAATCGGGACAGTCCTTTACCTGGGTGGATGGCATGCGCCTCACCCTGCTCTTGATGTTATTCCGGGTTTTATATGGTTCATCATCAAGGTTGTATGTTTTGTTTATATCTTTATGTGGGTCAGGTTCAGCTGGCCGCGATACAGATATGACCAGTTAATGGCCCTGGGCTGGAAGTTTCTTATCCCCCTGGGTGTTGCCAATGTGCTCGTCACCGGGCTCTTCATAATGTTATGGTAAGAGGTTTTAATGATTAAGCAGTTTTTCAAAACAGTTTTCCTGGTAGATCTTTTGCAGGGCATGGCTCTGACTTTCAGGTATAATTGGACGAAGAAGATCATAACATTACAGTACCCTGATAAAGAAAAGTGGGTTCCCTATGAGAGATTCAGGGGGCTGCACTATCAGGCCGTCGATGAAGAGGGTGAGTTGAAATGTGTTGCCTGTGAACTCTGCGCCAGGATTTGCCCTGCCGGTGTCATTACTATTGAGGGTTATGAAGACGAAAAAGGGAACAGACGTCCTTCTGTGTATACCATGGACCTTCACAGATGCGCCTATTGCGGGCTCTGTGTAGAGGCTTGCCCCGAAGATGCTATTAACCATGGAGCAGGGTATGAATTTGCCGGATTCAAGCGTGAAGATGCCGTCATGACTCTTGACAAGCTTCTTAAAAACAAAGCTAATGAAAAGGATCCTGAAAAGATGGGTACTGTTGTGAGTGCCCGCTTTGTTAGAGATAAAGACGGCATCAAGGTAATTGAAGACGGTAAAAAAAGATATCGATGGTGGTAGTTTTTTTAGTAACTTAGAAATAATATCCTGCGATTTTATGTCAGAATATTATTTCGTGAAGGCACTTATCCGGTTCATCCGGGTTAAGTTGATTTAATTGTATTACTTTTTTATATTCTGATTTTTATTCAGGTGGTGTTATGGAGCTTTTATTCTTTTTTCTTTTTGCAACCGTTGCGGTCCTGGCTGCTGTGATGGTTGTTACCGTGAGAAATCCGGTGCATAGCGTGCTTGCGCTTATCCTCTGTTTTTTTCAGGTCGCCTGCCTTTTTGTACTTTTACGGTCGCCTTTTCTCGGTATCGCCCAGTTGTTTATCTATGTGGGCGCCATTATGATCTTTTTTCTTTTCGCTGTATTTCTTCTGGACATTAAAAGAACAATCCATCAGGAGCGATACAGCAGGTGGGCAAGTTTCGCCCTGCCTGCCGGAATAATCATGCTTGTCGAAATTGTTTTACTCCTCGGTAGAGGCAAATTTGGCGCGCCTGTGCAGGAGCAGGAGGCGGTTGCCTCTCTTCTTAATCTAGGCAAAAGTACCGAGGCGATTGGAGCGGTATTGTTTACTAAATATTTATATCCCTTTGAAATTATCTCTGTGGTTTTGCTGGTGGCCTTTGTGGGCGCCGTCGTTTTAACTGTAAAAAGTAAGCAGGAGGATTAAGTTGGCAACGTCAATTCCCATGGAATATTATCTTGTGCTCAGCGTGATTCTCTTTGCGATAGGTGTTGTTGGCGTTATTTCAAGAAAAAACATCATTATCGTTCTTATGTCTTTAGAGCTTTGCCTCAATGCCGTTAATATCAATTTTGTGACTTTTTCCTCCTATCTTGGTGATATGACGGGACGGATATTTGCCATTTTTACGATGGCTGTGGCTGCGGCTGAAGTTGCCGTCGGTCTGGCCATTGCCGTCAACCTTTTTAAGGTGAAAAAGAGTGTCATTGTTGAAGACGCAAATACGATGAAAGGTTAAATCTTTGGTTTTATTAATGACTGAAAAGAGGATATCAACTAACTAAATATGGAAACAATTACCTCAATCAAGCCCTTACTGGCAATATTAGTTTCTACTGTTGCAGCGATATTGATACTGCTTACAGGAAAAAAACCGAACTTGAGAGAGTCCTGGACCTTTATTGCAGGTATTATCAAGTTTCTCATTGTCATTTCCATGGTCCCAACCATTCTTGACCACAAGACCATTGAATATACACTTCTGCAGATATTACCGGGTCTTGAAATTAAGTTTAAAGTTGATGCCCTGGGGCTTTTCTTCGCACTGACTGCCTCCTTCCTCTGGAACCTTGCCTCCATCTATTCTATCGGTTATATGCGAGGGCTGAAGGAACATGCTCAAACGAGGTATTTCGCCTGTTTTGCTGTTTCCCTGACGGCAGCCCTTGGCGTTGCTTTTTCGGCGAACCTTTTTACGCTCTTCCTCTTTTACGAAATTTTGTCACTGGTAACCTATCCTTTGGTGGCACATCACGAAGATGATGAAGGCTGGGCCGGCGGAAAGAAATATTTCCTCTACCTTGTGGGTTCATCAAAGGCCTTTTTCCTCGTGGCCATTGTTCTCACCTACGTCGTGGCCGGTAACGTTGACTTTACCAAGGGTGGTCTATTCCCGGCATCCGCATCGCCGGTGATGCTCATAGTGATCTACTTTCTCTTCCTGGCGGGTATTACCAAGGCCGGCATTATGCCCTTTCATTCATGGCTTCCATCGGCCATGTGTGCGCCCACGCCTGTTAGCGGATTGCTGCATGCCGTGGCCGTTGTTAAGGTGGGTGTCTTCTCATTGCTCCGTGTCATCTTTGATGTTTTTGGCATAGAGCTGATGTCGTCCCTTGGCCTGGGTATTGCGACGGCCTATCTTGTTTCCTTTACCATTATTACAGCATCGATTGTTGCCATTACTCAGGATAACCTTAAGGCGAGGCTCGCCTTTTCAACAGTGAGTCAACTTTCATATATCATTCTGGGCGCCGCTATGTTGACTAAGAGCAGCATGCTTGGGGGGATCATGCACATTGCAAATCATGCCCTTGCCAAGATTACACTCTTTTTCTGCGCGGGGTCCATATACGTCTCGTCGCACCTGAAAAAAATCAGTGACCTTGGAGGGATTGCTAAAAAGATGCCCTGGACCATGGCGGCCTTCTTTTTAGGTTCCATGGGTATGATCGGTATTCCTCCGGCCGGCGGGTTTGTTAGTAAGTGGTATCTTCTCGTTGGTTCAATGGAGGCGAACCAAATTGCTATCCTCATTGTTCTGCTTGTCAGTACGCTTTTGAATGCAGGTTACTTCCTGCCAATCATCTATACGGCCTACTTTGAAAAACCGAAGGATCCCGAAACCCACGCAGAAATCAAAGAACACCCCTTATGTGTCATCCCTCTCATGATAACGGCCTGTTTATCCATTGCAGTTGGACTTTATCCCAACTTCTTTATGAGTATTGCCAAGGAGGTTGTTAAATGGATTTAACAAAATATTTTGAAAATCCCAAGTTTGTTAAAAAGATGAAAAATGTGGGCAAGGCGGCGCTTGTGCTCGTCGTTTTCCTCGATTTATTCAGCCCCAGGCATCCGGAACATATTCATGTTGAATCGGATAAATGGGTTGGTTTTTATGCCTTTTTCGGTTTCATTGCCTGTTATATATTCATTGTTGTATCCAAAAAAATTCTGGGCAGGATATGGCTATATAAGTCAGAGGACTATTATGATTAACGAGATTCCACCGGCGTTTATATACATTATTGGTGCGCTTGCCATCCCTTTCCTGAAGGGAGCACTCAAGAAGGCCTGGCTTGTTGCCATACCCATCGTTGCATTTATTAATCTGCTGTACATAAAAAAGGGTGTAGACATTGATACAACGGTAGTCAAATTTACAGCCACTTTTCTGGATCAGCAGTTAATTTTCGGACGCATTGACAAACTGAGTGTTGGTTTCGCTTTCATCTTTATTCTGGCATCGCTAATTAGCATTATATACGCCCTGCATATAAAAGATGATGCACACCACATTTCGGCCTACCTCTATGTCGGTGGTGCCTTGGGCGTCGTTTTTGCGGGCGATTTTCTTACCCTGTTTCTTTTCTGGGAGCTAATGGCCGTCGGCTCCGCCTTTCTGGTCTGGTTCAGGCGAAATAAGATGGCCATTGAAGCCGGCTTCCGCTACATTCTGATCCATACCTTAGGCGGCCTCATACTCCTGGCCGGCATTATGCTTCTATACAACGAGACCGGTTCAATGGCATTTAACGCCATCGACCCGGATAGTAAGGCCTTTTATTTAATTATAATCGGTTTAATGATTAACGCCGCCGTGCCGCCTCTACACGCATGGCTGCCCGACGCCTATCCACAGGCAACCGTTCCAGGCGCCATATTTATGAGCGCCTTTACCACAAAAACAGCCGTTTATGTCCTCGTTAGAGGATTCGCAGGAACTGAGTTTCTGGTTTGGTTGGGAACGATTATGATGATCTACGGCCTTGTTTATGCCGTTCTTGAAAACGATATCCGACGGCTGCTCTCCTATCATATTATCAGCCAGGTCGGTTATATGGTCGCCGCTATAGGAATTGGAACGGATCTTGGGCTTAATGGTGCCGTGGCACATGCCTTTACCAATATCCTGTATAAAGCACTGTTATTTATGGCCGCCGGTGCAATCCTGCATATGACGGCCAAGAGCAAGTTGACGGAGCTGGGTGGCCTATACCGGACCATGCCAATTACAATGATTCTATATATGATTGGTGGCCTTTCAATTTCCGGCTTCCCGCTTTTTGCTGGATTTGTCAGTAAAGCTATGATAGTTTCAGCGGCCGGCGTTGATCATAGATCGATTATCATGCTGGTGCTCCTCTTTGGTTCAGCCGGCACATTTCTCTCTGTTGGCCTGAAATTGCCCTTTTTTGCCTTTTTTGGAAAGGATTCCGGATTAAGACCGAAAGAGCCGCCTAAAAATATGCTGGTGGCAATGGCAATCACCGCTTTTTGCTGCATCGCCATCGGTGTGTATCCGGCTGTCCTTTATGATATTCTGCCATTTGATGTGCCCTATCATCCCTATACCTATGAACATATTGTCTGGACCATGCAGATCCTTCTCTTTACAGGTGTCACCTTCTTTTACATGTTGAAAACTGCGGCTCCAAAGGGATATCTCAGTCTCGATACAGACTGGTTTTACAGGAAGGGAATCAAGATCTTCCTGTGGTTTGCCTTTAAGCCGGTAAGGAAAACCAATGATTTTATTGATGATGCCGATGTGAATGTCATAGAAAAACAGACAATGAATGTAGCAACCAAGGCAAAATGGTTTGACATTGCCGTCGTTGATGGCATTGTTAATGGTGTTGCCTGGGCAAACAGGCTTATTGCGTGGCTTTCCCATCAGATTGATATTTATATCGTAGATGGTTTGATAAACTCTGCCGCCACATTGGTGAATATTAACAGCGGGTTTTGGAGAAAATTACAAACCGGCAGTGTGCAAAGCTATGCTCTGATCATGCTGGCAGGTGTAATCTTAATTCTTGGCGGATTGATAATTTTTATTTAAATGAATAACAGATTATTATTATTTAAAGGTTGAATATGGAAATTATAGAGGCAAAATATCCTCTTTTATCACTCGTTCTTTTCCTCCCGCTTATCGGGACCATTGTGGGAATGTTTTTTCTCAAGGCCGATGAAAAGTTTGTCAAAACAATTACAATTTTGTTCTCCGCGGCTACCTTTGTTCTTTCCATCGGCATTGTTTGTGGTTTTACTGCAGGTTCGGCGGCATACCAATGGGTAGAAAGGAAAACATGGATTGAGGGCCTGGGGGTTCAGTATTATCTTGGTGTGGATGGTCTTAGCCTTTTCCTCGTTATCCTGACGACCTTTATGGGGCTCATCGCCGTTATTTATGCAACGACGATGAAAGAGCGCTCTAAAGGTTTTATGCTTTACATGCTCCTTGCAGAAACCGGTATGCTTGGTGTTTTCATGGCCATGGATTTCATTCTTTTCTTTTTGTTCTGGGAGGTCATGCTAGTTCCTCTGTATCTGATCATCGGCATCTGGGGTGGAGAAGGCAGACTCTATGCGACATTGAAGGTCTTTCTTTATACCCTTTTCGGTAGTATCTTCATGTTTGTCGGCATCATCGCGATTTACATGATCCATGGAAATGCCACAGGTGAGTACACCTTTGATATTCTCAAGCTTTATGACACTGTCATCCCGCAAAGACAACAGTTCTGGATATTCCTGGCTCTTTTCATGGGCTTTGCTATTAAGGCGCCATTGATTCCCCTGCATACCTGGCTGCCACATGCCTACAAGGCAACACCAATCGCGGCAAATGTGATATTAGCCGGTGTGATGACTAAAATGGGTATTTATGGGTTTATAAGATTTAACCTGCCTATCCTGCCAGACGCCTCTTACTATTTTGTGCCGGTAATTTTGGCCTTGGCCGTCGTTGGTATGGTCTATGGTGCGCTTATTGCTCTTGCTCAGAAGGATATAAAAAATATTGTTGCCTATGCCAGTTTGAGTCACCTCGGATACATTGCGGCGGGCGTCTTTGCAATGAATGCAGAGGGCATTGATGGTTCAGTCATACAGATGATAAACCACGGCATTTATATCGGGGCATTGTTCCTCATTGTTGGAATGCTCTTTGAACGCCGGCAGAGCTGGTTGTTAAAGGATTACGGTAACGCTGTAAAGACAATGCCGATCTTTGCGACTATTTTCTTTATCGTAGTCATCGGCGCGGCCGGTATTCCCGGAGGGAATGGATTCATTGGAGAATTCCTCATCATGGTTGGACTTTTTGCCCAAAAGCACTGGTTAGCCGGTGCCGTTATGGCGCTTGGAATTACCGTCGGTGTGGCGTACAAAATGGGCATGTATCAGAAGCTGATGATATTTAAAGGTAAGGAGGTTAGAGAGTGGGATAGCCGGGACGTCAGCCTAACAGAGGCGGCCTGCCTTGTTCCTCTGGCTCTTCTCGTTTTATACTTAGGCCTC
>JADFVM010000224.1 GCA_015222555.1 Pseudomonadota bacterium | reverse complement strand
AGATAAATCATAAATGCCGTTCCTCTTCCCAGAGTGCTTCTCACTTCCAATTTACCATTAAATGTTTCAATAATCCTCTGTGATATGGATAGACCCAGGCCCGTTCCTTTTCCCGGTTCCTTGGTTGTAAAAAAGGGGTCAAATATGAACTCGAGATCTTCCTTCTTAATACCGCTGCCATTATCTTCTATTGTAATTTTTACTCTTTCGTTCATCGTCTGCACCAGGTCATGCCTGCCTGGCGTAAAAGATTCATTATGGGGATCACTTCTCCTCCTACGCGGGAAATCGCTATCGTCCTCTTTTGGACTGAAAATTTCTGTCGCTATATTAAGATCGCCGCCATCTTTCATGGCATCAACAGCATTAAGCATGATATTGATAAGTACCTGCTGGAATTGATTATCATCAGCCATGACCTGGGGCAGATGATCGGCAAAATCCATATTTATAGATATTTCCCCAAAACTTTTTTGGTGAGACAATAATGAAACTGTATCGCTGATGACAGTATTAACGTCCATGGTTTTGATCTCCAGGCGAGTCGGCCTTGAGTAATCAAGCAGTTCCTTAATGATAACATCAATTCTCTTGATCTCCTTTTCGATCCTCTTTAGAAAATCAGACCGTGTCTCCTCGCCATCAACCCCCTTAATCAACATATCAGTATAACCCAGGATTGCTCCGAGGGGATTGCCAACCTCATGAGCAATGCCGGCGGCAAGTCGCCCGACGGAGGCCAGCTTTTCCGACCTCACCAGTTCCTGCTGCGCCTGCTTCAGCTCCCTGTTAATCCTTTCGAGATAACCGACATGCTCCTCCAGCTTCTCGGCCATGGAATTAAATGTCAGGGAAAGCTGACCTAGCTCATTATCGCTTTTATAATCCAGACGATGGCTCAAGTCTCCCGTTGCAATCCGCTCAGATGCTTTCAGAAATTTTTGAAGCGGTTTAACTATGAGCCTGGAAAGGAGGAAGTTTCCAAAGATAATAAGAAGGATGGAGTCGAAAAGAAGAAAAAACAAAACAAGATAGCGCGTTCTCACCAGGAGGTCATTCATTTCATCTAATGGAAAGACAGTCTTAATAGCGCCTATAGTCTTGCCGTTAAAGCGAATTGGCCTGAAAAAGCTTATGCTGTCATATTGCGACATGAAAAAGGTGCCGTTTCTTTCTTTGACATGCGCAGAAATCATATTAAACTTGACGGCATCCATCAGTTTTTCATCATTACTTACTTTTCCAATTTCCTTTAAATTGGTGTGAGCAAGGACCTTAAAGTTATTGTCAACGATGAGAATATTCTTCGCTCTGCTCTGCCTTGCAAAAGTATCTATGGTAGGCTGCAGACCTTTCAACAGTATCTCTCCCTTACGGGTAAGGCTGTCTTCTACTGATTTTTGGATATAAGAGGCAAGGATTTCTCCATCAGCCGATCTCATATCAACGATATTGTTTTCGAAGATCTTGATGACCATGATACCCACAGTAGCAATAGCCGCAACCACCAGGATGAGGATATTGATGACTATTTCTGTTCTTAAACTAATTTTGGATCTGTTCACTTAAGGATGCTCCATCACTAAATCATCATTGACGGGCTCTTGCCCTGACAAAACGCACCCTTCGACTCGTTCTCCGGTAAACTTAGAGCAGGGTAGGGGTGACAGTTTATTATTAACCCGGCGAGTAAAGAATCCACGCCCAAAGGACGTGGCCTTGCTCTGGCCCTAAAAGGGCCTGATTTCCCTTCCCGTTAAAACGTAGCCGAGTGAAGCAATTGCATGAGGAAGAAGGTCACAAACTGT
>JADFVM010000223.1 GCA_015222555.1 Pseudomonadota bacterium | reverse complement strand
CTCCCACCAGGGGAGAGGGGATTATAAGGATGCCATTCATCCCCGTGCACAGCACGGGGTATTCTGAGCATGTTTTCATAAAATTTGTTTTTAACATCCCCTTTAATTCCGTTAACTTTTTTAATCCATTAGTGATGCATTGTCAATGATTAATATGGAAGCGGAAGCGCGCTGAAATTAGAGTCCCTCTTCATTTTTATTGGCATGGGGCTTCATTTTGTGAAGCAGTCTCGCGATGATTAGTCCAAAGATGAAGAAAAAAACTGCCATCCCAAAAATCAGTAAGCGATTAGTGACGGAGGCGGCTGCCGTACCGCCAAGAAGAACAAAAGAAAGGAGGCCCGGAATAATGCCTAGAAAGGTGCCGATAAAATAGTCCACATGTCGCATTGAGGTCAGGCCACAGCCATAATTGACGGCATCGAAGGGGAGATAGATGAGTCGCATTACTAAAACCGTGCCGATGGTATTTCCCCTAATCTTTTCTTCCCATCGCAGGACTGTGCCATGCTCATGGGAGCTGATCCAGTCACGTCCCAGCCAGCGGGCGAGGGTGAAAGCCAGATTGGCGCTTGCATTTTCACCGATGATGGTAAAGAGGATTCCCAGCCAGGGGCCAAAAATCAGCCCCGAGGCGATCGTTAAAAGAGTGGCCGGGAAAAGGATGAGCGGCCTGATTGTGTACAGGATGATATACGTAAGGGCGGCTTTTAAATGACCGAATTCACTGAGGTGATCATGCAGAACATTGGGAATGGACGTCAGCTCGATACCCGAACGATACCACAGTGCTACGATGAAAACGAAAAGTATAGCCCAAAGGCTGGCAAAAAGAAGCTTAAAGCGGTGAGAAAACATAATGGAATGGCCAGAGTTTTATGGGGCAAGAAGTTTGAAGCCTGTTTTTTTATCAAGGACTCTAAGGGCGGTGGAATCCAGCAATTCATAAAGGATCACTTCCATTACATTCCACACCTTGACACCCTCGCGCACACAACCTGTAACGGTCGAGGTTTTTCTTCCGCAGGCGATATGCATATGCAATATGGGATGACCCTCGTCGTCAGGAAAGATTGTCCCTGCACCTGAAACTTCATGGGCCCTTTCAAGCAGGTGCTCCATTGGTGTGATGGGCGTTTCGCGGTCCACCTCAGGGCCGACAATAAGTTTGCTGCCGGCATCGGCCCCACCCACAACGATTAAAGAAGCTGCCTTTATGGATTTATCGCGGGCAAATTTTTCAATCTCTTCATGAAGGATGTCACCATCTTCCAGTCGGATGACAAAAACACGTCCCTGTTTTGTTTCCGAGAATTTCATTGTAAGTTGAATCCCCCTGTTGAAAATAAGTCGACCTGTTGTCTCCCTATTTCGCTTGAACCAATACCTTGTTTTTAAATGAACCTTACTGGTAAGATAAGGTAATCATATCGTATAATCCTAGAAACGGCAATTGAATCATGGTTTATAGCACAACCTCTTGATTCCACAGCACATCCAAAAAATACCCGCTTAACCTACGGGTGAACCTAAGATTTTTTGAAAGCACTGTGAAACCAAGAGGGTGCACTCTAAATTCATGCCCAACTGTCGTTTCTAGGATGATTCTTTGTTATCAAACAAAATTAGGAAGATCCTTTCATGAAGAAAACCAACGTAGCTTTAGTAACATTTTTACTTTTCCTCCTTTCCGTAACGGCACTTTTCGCCCAGCCAGCCATACTTAGCAACAAAGATATTTTCACTCCTGTCCAGGCAAAAAATGGGATGGTTGTGACAAATGACAGGATTGCCACCGAAATCGGCCTGGATGTTCTGAAAAAGGGGGGCAACGCTGTAGATGCCGCCGTCACGGTGGGCCTTGTCATGGCCGTCACCATGCCGAGAGCCGGTAATATTGGTGGTGGAGGCTTTATGCTCATTTACTCTGCCAAGGAGAAAAAAGTGATCGCCATCGATTATCGGGAAAAAGCGCCCAGCGCATCCCATAGAGATATGTTTTTAAATAAGGGCGGTGAAGTCGATTCAGAACTCAGCCGCTTTAGTCATCTTTCGGCCGGTGTACCCGGCACAATTGCCGGCTTTGCTCTGGCACTGGAAAGATATGGGACAATCCCGTTAAAGGAGGCGCTGGCCCCGGCAATAAAGCTGGCCAAAAAAGGATTTATTGTTTCTCCTGATTTTGCAGGTGACATAAAGAAAGCTGCAACACGATTGAAAAAATGGCCCTCAAGCCGGAAACTGTTTTTTAAAGCCGATGGCAGTTTTTATGAACCAGGTGACAGGTTTATCCAGAAAGATCTTACGAAGACTCTGAAGACCATTGCAAAAAAGGGGATTAAAGGCTTCTATGAAGGGGACGTCGCACATCTTATTGAAAGTCAGATGAAGCAGTATGGCGGCCTCATAACGAAGGTCGACCTTAAAGCTTACCGGCCGGCAGTGAGAATGGCTGTTCATGGCAGCTATCGGGCTTATGACATCTTCTCTATGTCCCCTCCCAGTTCCGGCGGTGTCCACATTATTCAGCTGCTCAATATCCTTGAAGGATATGACATCGCTTCCCTGGGCCACAATTCGGCCGCCACAATCCACCTCATGGCGGAGGCGATGAAACATGTCTATGCCGACAGATCAAAATATCTGGGCGACCCTGATTTTACCGATATCCCTGTAGCAGGGCTGACAGATAAAGATTATGCAAAGATGATTCGCAACAAGATTAACGACACAAAACCGATGTCCAGCAAGGAAATTCAGCCGGGCATCCCGCCAGGCTATGAGAGCAACGAAACGACCCATTATTCTATCGTCGACAGTGAAGGGAATGCTGTCTCTAACACCTACACCATTAATTTCAGCTTCGGTTCCGGTATTGTTGTAGATGGAGCAGGCTTTCTGCTTAACAATGAAATGGACGACTTTAGCGCCAAGCCGGGGGTACCCAATGCCTACGGTCTTATCGGCGGCGCTGCAAATGCCATTGAGCCTCAAAAGAGGATGCTCAGCTCCATGTCACCGACCATTGTTGTGAAAGAGGGAAAACCGGTCATTATTACCGGTAGTCCGGGCGGCTCCAGAATCATTACAACCACATTACAGGTGCTCATGAACATCATTGATCACGGCATGAATATCCAGGAGGCCGTCAACGCCGTCCGCATTCACCATCAATGGCTACCCGATGAAATCAGAGCAGAGGAAGGATTGAGCCCCGATACGCTTAGACTGTTGAAATCAATGGGGCACACAGTCGCAATAAAAAACGCCATGGGCGCCGCTTCCTCCATCTTTATAGACAATGACAATAGCCTCTTATACGGTGCTGCCGATGCGAGGCGAAGTGGATTAGCGGCGGGATATTGATGTGAGGAGAGTAGACTGGTGAAGGCGGTTTTCATTGTTGGATGCGGTTATATCGGACAACGTGTGGCTATGTTGGAAAAAGCCAGAGGCGCAGAAGTTTCAGCACTTGTCCGGTCGGACGAAAGTGCCAGACCGCTGCATAATGCCGGAATTGAAACCTACAAAGGGGACCTCGATAATCCCGCATCCCTAGGGAATTTACCCTTTGCCGGCAAGCTTCTTTACTATTTTGTCCCGCCACCTTCTGAGGGGAAGACAGATCCCCGCATGGTCTCTTTTCTCTCCACCATGACTGCCTCAAATCTTCCGGGCCGTATTGTCTTGATCAGCACCAGTGCTGTCTATGGTGACTGCCATGGTGAGTGGATTACCGAAGAGAGGCCTCCCCGACCTCAGACTGATCGTGCATTAAGGCGACTTTCAGCAGAAGGCATGCTAACTGAGTGGGGCAAACAACAGGACGTTGATATTGTGATTCTTCGTGTGGCAGGCATATATGGCCCCGGTAGACTTCCTGTACAACAGCTGCAAGAGGGGAGGCCGGTATTAAGAATAAAAGAAGCGCCCTTTAGCAATCGCATTCATGCAGATGACCTGTCACATATATGTATTGCCGCTG
>JADFVM010000222.1 GCA_015222555.1 Pseudomonadota bacterium | reverse complement strand
GTCTGAGCGAAGCGAGTTTTTGTGCCCGCCGAAGTCAACGACTGAACGAGGGGAGCCGAAGGCCTAGTTTTTGGGCGGCCTTTCTTTTGTTACTTTTCTTTGTCCGCAAAAGAAAAGTAAGGATTCTTGTGGCAAAGCAGATTAACTCTTACCCCGCCCAGAGGACGGGGGTTTTAAGGATAAAATAAATAATCTCTGCGAAAGCAGCGAGGCATTTTGTTGTCATTCCGGGCTTAACCCGGAATCCAAATCTACAAATGGCTGGATTCCCGCCTTCGCGGGAATGACAGGATACAGCTGCAGGGAATTTAATCCCAAGTGATTAAACTTCGTACTTCTCCCGCTTCCACCTGTAAGGCAGATCAATAATCGTCCCAGGCTTTTTAATCTCTTTAAGCGCCTTGAAGGCATCACGCATAACTGTCATCTGCTGAGCCACATTGCCAGGTTCTCCCAGTGGGTGACCAAAGGGCCACTTTAAATAAACTGCCCGTGGCGGCCTCACCTCTTCAGTCAGCTTTCGGAGAATTGAGATTGAGATTGTGGGGATGCCCGCCTTCTCGATTTCCCGCTGTATCAGTCCCACGGACTGATTGCAGATACCTCAGCCGGGTGTTAATAAAACGAGATCAACTTCATCTGATATCAGCTTATTTGCCACTTCGGGCGCTACTTTGCTAAGAAGTGATTCTATCTTAGAGCCCACGATATGCCCCATGAAACCAAAGTGCGTGGCAGCAACTGACCCGATCTCTCCTGCAGCGGCCATTTCCCTGAGCCTGTCAATGGGATAAATGATGTTGATATCTTTGTCGGCGTCACGGTGGTCATAATATTTGTGGGTAATTGTGAGGTCTTCATTTTTGGCTTTCCCTGGAATTTCCCTGTAAGTATAGTCTCCCTCTTCATCCACCATGTCAAAGGGGTCTTGATTTTTCAGATGAACGCCTGCCGTGGTCACCATGGCCACTCTGCACTCCGACAACTTCACGGCAAAAGGCGTCCAGGGGATGTCTTCAGTTCTGACAGCCTTAAAGCCCTTTGCCCATTCTTCGGCAAGGGAGGGAAAACGGCTGAAAAGCGCTGTTATAATGCGCTCTTTTAGAGAGTTTTTTTCTTTCATCGTCATCATATAAAATATACTTTAGATTACACAAATGCGCAATCACTATCGCCCCTTTCAGATTGACACAAAAGGCTTATCCCTGATATTTTGAGTCTATGCGCTATTTTCCTATCAATATTGATATTCAGGACAAAAAGTGTGTCGTCATAGGCGGCGGTAAGGTAGCCTATCGAAAAGTTTTATCCCTCATCAGCGCGGGGGCAAAAGTTGAAATCATTTCACCGGCAGCCATTGATGAGATAGAAAAACTTGTCAATGACAGTTCAGTCGCCTGGATAAAGAGGAAATATGAAGAGGGCGACCTTGAAGGAGCAACACTTGCATTTGTCGCCGTCGATTCATCTCACATCGGCCCTGAAGTCACAAGCGATGCAAAAGTACTGGGCATACCCGTCAATGTGGCTGATGAACCATCACAGTGCAGCTTTACCCTGCCTTCCATAGCAGAAAGAGGCGATCTCCTGATTACTGTCTCTACGGGCGGCAAGTGCCCGGCCCTTGCCAGGCATGTCAGACTTAGCATAGAGACCATCATTGATGACGCATATGGAGAGATGCTGACAATTCTGGCAGAGGTAAGAGAGCAACTTCTCGAGGCAAAGATAGGCCATGACAAGTGCAGAGATTTATTGAATAAATTGATCTCTTCTGGTATCCTGTCTCTACTCAGAGAAGGCGATAATGAAAAGGCATCAGAAATTGCCGATGAGGCTTTGGCAAGATTGTTGGCAAACAAGGAGTAAGGCCTTCATCCTGGATTCTGCAAGTAATCCGGGATTCAGGATAGGTATAAATTAATTTTGGAACAGATATAATGGAACTCAACCTGGCCCTTTTTAGGTTTGCCACCACCTTGTACCTCATAGGGACAGTGGCCTACCTGCTCTACCTTTTTATTCCAAAGAAGTGGGTGTACCGATCCGCGTCACTCACCCTTCTTACAGGTTTTATTTTACATACCGGCAGTTTTACATCAAGAATCAGAATGGCAGGGTTCCCTCCAATAACCAACCTCCATGACGCTCTTTCTTTCATGGCATGGGCAGTTATTGGTATCTACCTGCTCATACTGCTTAAATACAAAATCAGAGTATCTGGCGCCTTTATCTCTCCCCTGGCGCTTGTTCTCATGCTCTCTGCCTACAGTCTTCCTAAAGGCATGGCGCCTCTCTTGATGCCATACATCAAGTCATTCTGGCTTCCCGTTCATATTATTCTCGTCTTTATTGGCAGTGGTTTCTTTGCCATCGCTTTTTGTGTGGCCATCATGTATCTCATCCAGGAACACCAGTTAAAGTCTAAAAAAATAGGCAAAATGTATTACTCTCTTCCCTCTCTGGATGTTCTGGACAACATTAATAACAGGTCTCTTTTGTGGGGTTTTCCCCTCATGACCTTTGGCGTTATATTCGGCTCCGTGGTTTCCCGGCAATTAAGAGGCAGCTTTATCGCCTGGGGAACACGGGAAATCATGACGGTAACCATATGGGTGCTTTATGCAATTTTACTTCACGGACGAATCTATTCCGGCTGGAGAGGACGAAAGGTGGCCACTATTTCCATCATTGCATTTATAGTACTTCTTATCGCTTTCTTTGGTGCCAATATCTTTTACGGGAAAGGACTTAGATTCCACTAAGGTGACGCATCAATGAATATTGTAGTAGTTGGACTCAGTCATAAAACGGCCCCTGTGGAGGTGAGAGAAAAAATCTCATTTTCATCAGATAAACTTCCAGAGGCATTAAAGACAATAACGTCGACCAGTGGCATTTCAGAGGGCGTTATCCTTTCAACATGCAACAGGGTTGAGGTCATTGCCATTACATCTCATATTCACGAGGGGATAGAGAATTTAAAAAAATTTATGGCCGACTTTAATAACATTCCCCCGAAATCGATAGAAAATCATCTGTATAGCCATACCTCGGAAGAAGCTATTCGGCATATTTTCAGGGTAGGCTCCAGTCTTGACTCAATGGTTGTTGGCGAACCACAGATTCTGGGCCAGATGAAGGAGGCCTATCAGCAAGCGCTGGACCACGACTTTACCGGCATCATCCTTAACAAACTGTACAGAAAAGCTT
The DNA here is from genome assembly GCA_015222555.1 of Pseudomonadota bacterium. Taxonomy (GTDB): domain Bacteria; phylum Desulfobacterota; class JADFVX01; order JADFVX01; family JADFVX01; genus JADFVM01. The sequence goes on along the minus strand of JADFVM010000222.1, from coordinate 7,685 downwards.
TTTCCGTTGCCAAAAGGGTGAGGACAGAAACGAATATCGCCTCCAGTGCAGTCTCAATCAGTTATGCCGCCGTAGAACTGGCTAAGAAAATATTTGGTCATTTAAATGACAAACGGGTCATGCTCATCGGCGCCGGAGAGATGTGCGAACTTGCAGCAAGGCACTTTATCAATAACGGTATCAAGGAGATCCTTGTCGCCAATAGAACCCATGAAAGGGCCGTAAATCTTGCCGCCGAAATCAACGGGCGGTCGGTTCTTTTTGAGAACATCTATCTTGATCTCGATGAAGTAGATATCATCCTTTCATCCACCGGATCGCCAAATTACATTATTAATGCAGAGCAGGTAAAGGAAGCGCTTACCAAAAGAAGAAACAAACCGATGTTTTTTATCGATATCGCCGTTCCGAGAGATATGGACCCCCGCATTAACGACATCGACAACGCCTACCTTTACGATATCGACGACATTCAGGGCGTTGTTGATGCAAACAAAAAAGAAAGAGAAAAAGAAGCAGCAGCAGCTAGCCTGATTATTGAGAGTGAAATTACGCAGTTCCACAAATGGCTAAAAACACTGGATGTAACTCCGACGATTGTTTCTCTTAGAGAAAAGCTGGAGCAGATAAGGTTCTGTGAACTGGAAAAGCTGTCTGCCATCAATAATCTATCAAGTGTTCAAATGAGCGCCATTGAAAAGGCGACGGCATCAATGATTAACAAGATACTCCATATACCCATTTCCAACCTTAAGAAAATGGCTGACACAGCAGAGGGTGACCTTTATGTGGATGCTGTGAGAAAACTATACGATATCGATTAAACTGTAAAAGGATTAATATGCAAAATAATAAACTCACCATAGCGACACGAGGAAGCATGCTTGCACTCTGGCAGGCGAACCACATCAAGGATTCCATTGAAAAGGAACATCCAGGCATAGAGGTCGAACTACTTAAGATCAAAACGACAGGAGACAAAATACTTGATGTTCCACTGGCACAGGTAGGCGGCAAAGGGCTGTTTGTTAAAGAAATAGAAGAAGCTCTTCTCGACGACCGAGCTGATCTGGCTGTACACAGTCTGAAAGACGTACCCACTGAACTCCCTGGAGGGCTCAGTCTCTCGGCTATTACCAGGAGGGAAGATGCCCGGGATGCACTCATATCACGTGAAAACGACACAATTATGACATTACCTGAGGGGGCCAGAATTGGTAGTTCATCTCTCAGAAGGCAGTGTCAACTTCTTAAGGTAAGGCCGGACTTTAACATTATCTCACTGAGAGGCAATCTGGATACGAGGATTAAAAAGGTGAAAGCCGGTGAATTCGAGGCCATCATTCTGGCCGCAGCCGGCATGAGACGACTGGGCTGGCAAGACAAGATTTCCGAGTACATCGCTACCGACATCCTTCTACCCGCCATTGCACAGGGGGCCTTGGGCATTGAAACGCGGGATGTCGACGGTGAAACAAATAAGATGATCTCTTTTTTGAATCATAGTGAAACGGCAGCCACCGTGAAAGCAGAAAGGGCGCTTTTAAAGAGGTTGGAAGGTGGTTGTCAGGTGCCGATTGCGGCCTATGGAGAAATCGACGGATCAACAATTTCTCTAAGAGGCCTCGTTGGAAGCCTGGACGGAAAGACCCTCATAACAGATAATATGACAGGCGATCTATCTGAAGCTGAGTCACTTGGGATCGCGCTGGCAGAGAGACTTCTGGATAAGGGCGCCGGTGAAATCCTGGATGAAGTCTATAAAATGGAGAATGCAAAGTGAGGAAGAAAATCCTGGTAACGAGAGCGCAAAACCAGGCCGTTGACTTTGCCGAAGCACTCGAGGGAAAAGGGTTTGAAACTGTTACATTTCCCGTCATAGAATTTGCTCCACCCAAGGATAAAACCCCTCTATTGGAAGTAAGCAAAAAGCTTGAAACCTACGACTGGCTGATACTCACCAGTGCCAACAGCGTAAAATATTTCATTCAGGCACTGGAGAGCACAGGAAAATCGATATCAGATATTAATGATATTAAGGTCTGCGCAGTGGGGCCCCATACAGCGGAAGCAGCAAGGATTGCCGGCATTAAGACATCTCTCATCCCTAAGGTCTACGACGCAGAAGGAATTATTGAGACCTTAAAGAGCCTGGGGATGGAGGGGAGAAATGTTTTATTTCCAAGGGCAGAAGAAGGGAGAGATATTCTTCCAAATGGCCTGAGAATTATTGGTGCAAAAGTGGCCCTTGTCCCCGTCTACAGGACTATCAAACCGGAAGGATTGGAAGAAAAGTTACTATCTATTATTAAAGAGGGCATTGATGTCATTACTTTTACGAGTGGATCGACGGTCAGGAATTTTCTGGAAATCCTTGGTGATGAGAACAGAGACCTGATTAAAGGGGTAAAGATTGCCTGTCTAAGTCATGTTACATCTAATGTAGCTGAAAAATATGGTATCAAGACAGACATACTACCCAAAGAGAGTTCGACCTTGTCTCTTGCTGAAGCGATAAGCGATCATCTGTCATAATTTAAAGCTGCTTCATCATAGCTTCAACTATTCAGCCCACATTGCATAAGCATCTTTTCCCTGCATAAATCCCATTATAATCAATCAGTTTAGACTGTATGTAATAACTTTATTTTTGCCCTCATCTTTAGCCGTATACATGGCCATGTCTGCCCGATTGAGAACATCATCGGCCGTCTCCCCATCAGCAGGGTATTCAGCAATGCCAATGCTGACCGATATATGGACAGTCTCAGGGACCCTTTCACCAAGAAAGCGAATCATTTCCACTTCTTTTCGCATCCTGTCGGCAATAATAAAGGAATCATTCTTTTTGGTATTCGGTAATATAACACCAATCTCTTCCCCCCCGACCCTTGCCGCAATATCGATGGAACGAACACCATCTTTAACAGCATAGGCCACCCTCTTTAACGCATCATCACCGGCCAGGTGTCCATATTTATCATTAAACTGTTTGAAATCATCTATGTCGATCATAAAAATTGTGAAGGGCTCATTGTATCGCTTGGAACGCTCAACATTTTCAATTAACCGCTCGTGGAAACTGCCTTTGTTCATGAGACCTGTAAGGGAATCTGTTACAGAGATTTCTTTCAACTCCTTTGTGAGTCTGAAATATTCCCCCCTTTCCAGGGCGATAGAGGCATAACATGCAAAAGAATTAAGAAGTTGCAAGTCCTCTTCAGAGAAAATTTCACCAGATATTTTATCGGAGATATTTATGACACCAATCGTTCGCGAATCAATCTTTAAAGGAATACTGACAAAAGACTTCGTTTTATATCTTGATCTGTTTTTCCTTCTGAATACTTCATGTTCTATGTCATTAATGAGCATCGCTTTTCCATCCTTCGCCACTTTACCTGAAATCCCCTCACCCATTCTCACTTTCACACTTTCCAGAATATTTTTATTAATTCCCTTTGATGCCTTGACAGACAGTGTGCCCTTTCTTTCCTCCACCAGCATGAGAGACCCCTGCTCCGCACCGGCGATCTCAATAGACTTATCCATAATGATGTCAAAGAGTTCTTCCTGGTTTAATACAGGCGCGATCTTGTGATGAATATCTGTAATAGAGTCAATTTTTCTAAGCTTGTCAGCTGTTGCCTGTTCCCGGCTAATACTTTTAATGACAATAGAGAGCTGACTGACAAGAAGAGAGATGAGATTAATGCTATCTTCATCAACTTCTGTGTTATATATACACAGGAGTCCTAAAACTTCACACCCATTTAACATGGGAAAAATTATTGCAGACGTCACTTCACTTTTTAATCCAAACTTTCTGAGTTCAGACGGCCTATCAAAGCAATGAGGTTTATGGCTGTCAATGACAGTGCTTAAGTCCCCTGAGCTTTCAATTGTTTCCTTCGTCAGTATCATCTCTCCACAGTCTCCAAAGGTTGCTACATTCTTATACCCCCCCTTTTCATTGGTCTCCATGATAGAGGCACCGGCAATATCAAAGAGGACACCGAGGGTATTAAAAACGTTATGATACAACTCATCCTTACTTTTATGGAATCCTGCCAGAGAAGAAATTTGCACCAGTGTTTTCATTTGTGAATATTCCTTTTCATAATAACCCTTCTGGCACAGACTTCTTAAAAATGGAATAGACAGTTTTTTTACAAGATTTAGTTTGCCTAAGAACTCTTTAAGGGATGTGCTCCTTGAATCACCCTCGATTTCGTGAAGGATGGAACCTTCTAGTTTTAATTCATCATATAGATTAGTTAATTCCAATGATGGATCTTCCTGTAAATAGAGGTGGCCACCGACAATATGCAGAAAATAATCATCATTAAAAGAAACTGGCAAAGCAAATATATACTGACCGGTGAAGCATGTATAATGATAAGGCTCTCCTCTTTGCATAGCCCTGTGTATCACTTTTTTATAGGCTTCTCTATAAAGTTTGCTCCCCTTTTCTGATTGCTTCAGAATTTCACACAATTTCCCTTCACCACTGGCCGGGATGAGAGATTTCCCGCTATTATCATATAAACCAATGGACATGTTTAAGTATTGCGAGAGATTCTCCTGAAACTCAATCCAAAGGGTATAGTCTATAAATCTTAAGGGTGAGGTTCTGTTCATTCTATTTTCCGTATCTGCTTATCATTGAAATCTGCAATTTCATTCGTAAAAACATTTAGCAACTTAGAAATAATATTCTGCGATTTTCTGGCAGAACATTATTTAGCTTCGCACAATCGCCCTCAGAAGAGGTGCTGTGAAGACTTGATTTCGTCAAGATACTTGTCCGGTTCATCCGGGTTAGGGTGCCTCTACTTCGGCTCACATAAGCTTATTGCTTTTCCGTTTTGGAAATAATCCACCATAGGAGGCCAAGGACAGCTAAGGCCGCAATGAGCGAATATTGAGCTTCAATAGCCTCCGTTTTAAGGGAAGTAACGAGGATCTTCCTGATGATCGCCACCATAGCCACACTGACAAAAACTTTTACAGAAAACTTTGCGCCTCTAAGGTGATCAACTTCGGTATCGACAAGCTCGATTACAACCCATAACATTAACAAACTTCCCAGGGTGGCAAGGAGCCCCTTTTCCAGATCTCCCCCATAAAAAATGTGGACAATGTCATAACCGAAAAGGCCAAGAACCATTAGGCCCAGGAGCACCAACCCCATGATCAGAATCAGGTTCAGGCCATGTGAAAAACGCATGGCAAAATTTATAAGCTTACTCTCAGCCTTCTTCGACACAAAGAAGATGTTTTTTTCTTCCTTGATATAAGAGCTTGTAAGAATGTCCAGGTTAATATCAAGAATTTTTCCCAAAGCAACGATCATATCATCCCTACCCTCAGAAGCAGACACTTCCTTAAGGATAATGCCGCTACAATATTCCCTGATATGGGTGACGGAAACATTGATATAGTGGGAGGGCAAGCCAACCTTTACATGGGTATAGCCGATGCCTTCCAGATAAGAGAGATAATCATCATCGTAAGGCCCCTTAAAAAGCATCTCAAACCAGGCTTTAATGGCACTTTTATGTTTTTTAATAACATTCTCATCTTTCAGATATTTTGTTGCATTCTTGAAGGTCATCGCCTTTTTGTAGAAGGCCTCAATGAAATCATCACCATGTTTATCCATTGTAGGGGCCAATTTATTCAGCGCCTTTTCATCCCAGTCCTTGAATGCATAATTTTCTTTGATACGATCAATAAGCAATACCTTATCTCCTTTTACATATAGGTTGAGCTGTTTTCTCCGTGAGAACAGATGTCTCGTAAAATATTATCTCATTTTCATGGAAATAGCAACTTGTGGCAAATATCCAACAGGAAAGGCAAAGACTCTGATTTCACTTGCACGGGCAAACATTTTTTAGTTATACTTCAATTCTAAATGTTCAATTTTTATAATAAAAAGGAGCTTTTAAATGTATTTCCCAGAAGCCAGACCCAGACGGCTTAGAAAAAATGAGACACTGAGAAGAATGGTGAGGGAAACATCCCTGTCTGTCGATGATTTGATTCTTCCCCTCTTTGTCACATTCGGCAAGAACAAGAAAAAAGAGATCTCCTCCATGCCGGGACATTACCAATTGTCTGTTGACAATCTCGCCAGGGAGGCAAAAGAAATTTACGACCTTGGCATACCGGCCGTCATTCTCTTTGGCATACCTGAACATAAAGATGAACTTGGTACAGAAGCATACAATGCCAAAGGAATTGTTCAGCAAGCTATCCGTGAGATCAAAAATCGTGTTCCCGATCTCCTTGTTATTACCGATGTTTGCCTCTGCGAATTCACCTCCCACGGACATTGCGGTTTCGTTGAAAAGGGGGAGGTAGACAATGACCAGACCATTGACCTTCTTGCAAGGGAAGCTCTCTCTCACGCAAAGGCAGGCGCTGACATGGTAGCGCCATCGGATATGATGGACGGGCGGGTTGGAGCCATCAGAGAAGCGCTTGACGAGGAAGGTTTTGATCAAATCCCTATTATGTCCTATGCAGCCAAATACGCCTCTGCCTTTTACGGGCCTTTTAGAGAAGCAGCAGAATCGACGCCACAATTTGGAGACAGGCGTTCCTACCAGATGGATCCTGCAAATTGCGATGAGGCCATAAGAGAAGCCCAGCTTGACATAGAAGAAGGGGCCGACATCATCATGGTTAAACCGGCGCTCCCTTACCTGGATGTAATCAGGCGAATAAGAGAAGAGTTCGATCACCCTGTAGCAGCTTACAATGTGAGTGGCGAATATGCCATGACGAAGGCTGCTGAAAAAATGGGTTGGATTGATGGGGAAAAGGTTATGATGGAAACGCTGTTATGTATTAAAAGAGCCGGCGCTGACATCATTCTCACCTATTTTGCCAAAGAGGCTGCCAGAGTATTGACTAAGTGAGAAAATGATTCACTATAAAGTGGTTGAAGTCAGCACGGTAACAGAGGAAAGACTGGAAGAGGCCATCAATGAATGGACTAGCCAGGGCTGGATGTTGGATGGAATTCATTTCGCCATGAGGGATTCTTCCAAGAGACCGGCCATGGCCTTTGTATTATTCACAAGGGAGGAAGAAGAAAATGGCTAGAGAGATGACCAACACATTCATAGTCCATCGGTATATTGCAAAATCAATTGATTTTCTTATCTGCTGGGCAATGTCCATCATCCTGCCCCCTGTGGGCCCCCTGGCAGGCCTTTTGTATGTTTTCATCGCCGACGGTTTCTGGCATGGGCAGAGCCCCGGCAAGAGACTGATCAAATTGCAGGTGATTCATGAAAAGGATTCAACGCCCATATCATTCATGGAATCAATATTAAGAAATATCCCTTTTGCCATCGTCTATATCTTCTTTATCGTTCCTTTCATCGGCTGGCTTCTTTTTGTTATCGTAGGTCTGCCCATTCTGATATTTGAATCCTATCTCGTCTGCCGGGATGTAAAAGGAATTCGGGTTGGAGACATCTTGGCAGGGACGCAAGTCATTGAGCACAAATAGATGGAACAAGGCTCATCCATCCCGTAGCGACAATAAATTTTTCATAACTCTGAAAAACGGCCAGTCATTAATATTAATCAATCACCCCGCCGCAAGCAGCGGGGTATGAGCGCGGAGATAACCTTCTTAATATATCGCGGCAAGCCGCGGGGAATGC
>JADFVM010000030.1 GCA_015222555.1 Pseudomonadota bacterium | reverse complement strand
GGCCTTGCCAGAACAACCGTCTTTTGACTCATTTCCTTAAGCAGCTTTCTGTCGTCAAAGAGTCTTAAAATCTCACCGGACAGTCGCTCTGAAGTAAAATCCTTTTCAAGGATCATCATTGCAGCCCCCTTTTTAACCAGCGCTTCACCGTTTAAACGCTGATGGTCATCGGCAGCATAGGGATAGGGGATGAGAATGGCCGGTTTTCCCGCGGCAAGAAGTTCAGCAATCGTTGTTGCACCTGCCCTGCAGATGATGAGGTCTGCCTCAAGGTAAATACTGGCCATGTCCTTGATGAATGGGTAAACCTCGGCTTCAATATTCATCTCTTCATAACATTTTTTCACGCTTTCAAAGTCTGCATCCCCCGTCTGATGAATGACCTTTAAATTTTCAATGCCTGCCAGTTCAGAATTGAAAAAGGTCTCCATCAAAACATCATTAATTCGCCTGGCGCCCTGACTGCCGCCAAAGATAAAAAGGGTAAACTTTTTTCCCGAATCAACACTTTTCCTGGTTTCGGCAAAAGATTGTAAAATTGATTTTCTCACAGGATTTCCCGTTACCCTGACTTTTTCAGCGGGGAAAAATCTCTCAGATTCCGGATAGGTGAGAAACACCCTGTTCACAAGCCGGCCCAACAGCCTGTTTGATAATCCCGGCATTGCATTTTGTTCATGAATGGCTGAGCTGACACCGAGCAGTTTTCCTGCGATCACCGCCGGCACCGCGGCATACCCACCCACGCCCAGCACTGTGGATGGCCGGAATTTGCGGATTATGCCTATTGATTGAAGTGACCCCAGCAACATTTTAAAAAGTCCTTTTACGGTCTTAAAAAAACCCTTTCCCTTTATCCCTTCTGCCATGACAAAGCTGACAGGCCATCCGTACTCGGGCAGGATCTTCCCTTCCAGTCCACTTTTGGTCCCCACAAAAAGGACTTCGTTACTGTCTCCCAAAGAGGTGAACTCTTCTGCCACGGCAATACCCGGGAAGAGATGCCCGCCTGTTCCGCCGCCTGCAATCAACAACTTCACGTTCTACCTCTGGCCGTTATGCTAATCAGGATCCCCACCCCTATCATATTAATAAGTAATGACGTGCCGCCGTAACTGACAAAGGGAAGAGGCAAACCTTTTGTGGGCAGCAATCCCATAACAACGCCCATATTGATTATGGCCTGAAGTCCAATCATCGATGTGATTCCAAGGGCCAGATAACAACCGAAAGTGTCATAGGCTTTAAGGGCCGCCCGTATTCCGAAAAGAACAAGCGCTGCAAAAACAAGGATGATAAATACAACACCGATAAACCCTAATTCCTCACCAACAACGGGCAGGATAAAATCGGTATGAGGTTCGGGAAGATAGAAGAGTTTCTGCCGCCCTTCACCAAGTCCTCTACCCATCAAACCGCCTGAACCAAAGGCAAGAAAGGACTGTATGATCTGAAAGCCCGTATCCTGCGGATCACTCCAGGGATCAACAAAAGAGAGTATTCTTTTCATTCTGTATTCAGATGTAGCAACAAGAAAGTAGGCAATAATACCTGTTAGCAGGAAGGTTGACGTAATATAGGAGGGACGCGCCCCTGCAACAAAAAGCATAATGAATATAATGCCGGCAACAGTCATGGCCGTACCAAAGTCGGGTTGCATCAGCATGAGGCAAAGAAAAATACCCATCACTATAAGATAGGGAAGGAATCCCTTTTTAAAATCGTTCATCGCCTTCTTGTTCGCCAGGGAATGGGCAAAGAAAAATATGATAGATAGTTTTGCAACTTCAGAAGGCTGCAAAGACAGTGGGCCAAAGCGCAGCCACCTTGTTGCCCCTCCCGCTTCTGTTCCCACCCCGGGGATAAGAAGAAGAATAAGGAGAGAAAAGGAAAAAAACATAAAAGGGATCGCTATTTTTCTAATATGATTATAGTCAAGTTTGGCAGTAGTAATCATGGTACAGATGCCTAGAATCGCATACACAGTATGTCGTTTTAGAAAAAAGAAACTGTCGTAAAACCTTTTTTCCGCCATTATGGAGCTTGCACTGTAGACCATCACCACACCTGTGAGTACCAGGAATAAGGCACATCCTATGAGGACTCTTTCCGACCACAGTTTAGCGTGCAATGGCAGACTCCTTCTGATTATCTTCAATCCTTGCGACTAATGTCCGGGCAGCGGCTTTAAAAGCGTCTCCGCGTTCCGCATAACTGGAAAACATATCGAAACTGGAGCAGGCAGGAGAAAGAAGAATCATGTCGCCCTCGCCGGCCAGACGCCATGCATGCTCTACGGCGTCTTCCATATTATCTGCCATAAAGGTTTTAACCTCACTGCCCAGAGCTTCTTTCATTTTCCGGGCCGCCTCACCTATCAAGACAAGCCCATTGACCTTCTCCTCAACAATCCCTTTCAGACAGTCATAACTTCCCCCTTTATCTTTCCCGCCTGCAATGAGAATGACCTTCCGTTCAACCGCTTCAAGACTTCTTAATAGTGCCCCCACGTTAGTCGCCTTTGAGTCATCATAGAAACTGATATCACAAACGTCTGCTACATATTCCATCCTGTGCGGCAGGCCGACAAATCCTTCAATGGCCTGCGATATGGCCTGAGGCGAGACATCACATAAAAGGGCAGCCGCAACGGCCGCCATCACATTTTCCAGATTATGTTTGCCCATATTTTTAAGAAGCGCGCAATCGAGTATTACCTTATGACCCTCAATTTCTGAGGTAAGGTAGTTGTTACTCATGTAGACGCCTCCACTATGCCGCGTTTTAACTCCAAAGGGAACGATTCC
>JADFVM010000221.1 GCA_015222555.1 Pseudomonadota bacterium | reverse complement strand
GCGAATGAAGAACCTCTGCCTACGTCGGTCCAGCAAAGCGTGCCGGCCTATTCTCTTTTTGCCATGTTTTTTGTTGTCATCCCCCTGTCGGGCACTTTCATCAGGGAGCGGCAGGAGGGCAGTTTCTTAAGGCTTCAGTCCATGCCGGTTTCTCCCTGGATTCATATGATAGGTAAGGTCGTTCCCTTCTTTATCATCAACCAGATTCAGATCATTCTCATGTTTTTAGTCGGTATTTACGTGATCCCCCTCTTTGGTGGAGATTCACTGACCCTTGGAGACTCTTATTTAGGCATTGCCATGATAACCGTTAGCGCCAGCATTGCCGCCATCGGTTTTGGCCTTCTTGTGGCTGTCTTCAGTAAAACGACGGAACAGGCGACGACCTTTGGCGGCATTTCAGTCATTATATTCAGTGCACTGGGCGGGATTATGGTCCCCAAATTTCTCATGCCTGATTTTATGCAGCAATTAGCCAATATTTCTCCCTTGTCATGGGGATTGGAGAGCTTTTTTGATCTCTTTGTCCGCAAGGGTGGTGTGGGAGATATCTTGCAGGAATTTTTTATGCTTCTCCTTTTTGGTTTCATATGTACTTCAATAGCCGTCTGGCGTTATCATAGAGTGGTACGATAAGAAGATCCATATTGTGACTGCTTGGTAATGTCCAAAAAGTTACGGCAAACAGAGTGAAGAGATCACTGCCTCTTTCCTTTTTATTGTCATTCCCGCTCTTATTGTCATTCCCGCGAAGGCGGGAATCCATAAGGACTTCCCAATGATGAATAAAACATATTATGTCTATCTCCTTGCAAGCAAAAAGAACGGTATATTGTACATTGGAGTTACAAATAATCTCATTAAACGCATTTATGAACACAAGAATGATCTGACAGAAGGATTTACAAAAAAATATACCATTCACAATCTGGTTTACTTTGAAGAAACAAAAGATGTTAACGCTGCAATTACACGTGAAAAACAGATGAAAAAGTGGTACAGGCAGTGGAAGATAAATCTCATAGAGAAATCAAATCCAGACTGGGATGATTTGTATGGAACATTATTCTGATTACATTTCCTGTTTGATTCAAGCTATGGATTCCCGCCTGCGCGGGAATGACTGAAAGTTTGTCAATGGGGTCGAAGCAATATTCTATGTGGATTTTTTCATCCGGTGGTAACCAAATATTTATATCATGGAGGAAATAATTCAAAATGACGGAATCTCAAAATGAGCAATTTAAGACAGAATTGAAAGTTTTTTTGCTGGAGACCTGCCGTAAGAAGATGGCCCCGGAAGAGCTTGACAATGACGCTCTTCTCCTTGGCCCTTATTCGGCACTCGGACTGGATTCCCTCGATGTCATTGAATTAAGCGCCGGACTCATGTCGCGCTATGGTCTGCGTATTATTGACAGTCGGGATGCCCGAAAAAAAATGATGTCCATTAATACGCTGGCTGATGCAATTCAGAATCTATAAACTTCGGATGTTGTAACGATTATGATTGTTATTCGAGGCATGGGCGCTGTTTCATCCTGTGGACGTGGTATAGAAAAACTGGTTGAGCATCTAAGGCAGGGGCTGGACAGCAGTTCACCTTTAGCCTCCTCAAAGGCCTCCCTTGGGGATGGTCTCAGCGTAAATAGAATCTCCCCGGAGATATCGGATCATTCCGAAAAAACGGTTAATTCACTTGTCCTGGACGTAATCAAAAAAGCGGGTAAAGATGCAGGACTTGCCCGGGAAGAAATGGCCGACGCTGCCCTTTTTGTCGGGACGTCCGGCCTGACCTTTGAAGCAGAAGCAAAGTTCAAAGAGGAAAAAAGTTCGGGCATTGATCATCCCGCGCCGCTTGCTGTTCCCGGGACGGGACGGCTGGCATCACACATTTCAAGAGAGCTGGCTTTAAGAGGTCCTGCCCTTACTATCACAACGGCCTGTACCTCAGGCGCCAATGCCATCGTGACAGCGGCAGAAATGCTATTGAGCGGTGAAGTGAAACTGGCCATCGTCGTCGGCATGGATATGCTCAGCGCGCTCACGCTGAACGGTTTCAGCTCCTTTATGCTGCTCAGTGAAGAGGGCTGTAAGCCCTTCGATGTGGACAGAAGAGGGATACAGTTGGGAG
>JADFVM010000220.1 GCA_015222555.1 Pseudomonadota bacterium | reverse complement strand
CACCGAGATAGTCAAAAACGGCTTTACAATTTGAAAGGTTCGGGCCATACCCATCTGGCAGATTTGGAAAGGTTGCAGTCCGCCAAGCTTCTTATCTTCTAAATAAACCTCGCCTTCATCCGGAGGCAGAAAGCCGCTCAGGCAGTTAAATACGGTGGTCTTACCTGCACCATTAGGACCGATCAGAGCTAGAATCTCCCCTTTTTCCAGCTCAAAAGACAGGTCGCCCACGGCCATCAGACCACCGAAGCTTTTGGTTATTTTATTTGCTGAAAGTATGGTCACAAGCTTCCCTTTATCTCAACACTGCCTGAACGAAAACCTTCTGAATGACTTGTTGGGTTTCGCACGTATTGATTATCAACTGTTAAATGCCTAATTTCCAAGGATCGGGTTGAGGTACGAAACCCAACATAACAGATGAGTTCAACCCAACCTACGCGAACTGATAGCTGATAGGAAAAAAGGATCGAATCCGTTTTACTATGAGCTGTGAGCTATGAACTATGAGCTCCCTTGCCTCCAACCTCAAACTTTTTGTCCGCAATATTTTGGCCTATTTGCCTCCTGCAGGTTTCAGAATCGGCCTTAATAGCCGCCGTACATAAACTATAATCCCCTTGGGCATGAAAAGAACCACCAGAATCGTCAGTACGCCGTAGAGGATGAGGTGCAGTCCCTCAAGTCCGCCTTTGGCGAAATAGGCCCGGGAGATTTCCGACAGCGGGGTCAGAATAATGGAGCCGATCACCGGCCCGAAGAGCGTGCCAAGCCCCCCCACAATCGGCCGCAGAATAAGTTCAATGCTAAGTGACATGCCGAATAATGAGTTGGGATGCAGATAGAATATATAGTTGGCATAAAACGCACCGGCCAGTGAGGTCATAAACGCACTGATGGCGATTGCAATCATATTGTATTTAAAAGTGTTGACACCCAGGGCCTGGGCGGCTTCCTCATCTTCCCGTATGGCGACGATGAAGCGGCCGACTTTAGAGACTTCGATCAGGCGCACCGCTGCAAGCGAGGCTAACATAAAACCCAGGGCGATGTAGTAGTAGGGAACATTCTCCCTGAACTGGAAATTATAAAAAGACGGATTAAAATCCAGGAAAATGCCCGTAAAAGAACCCAGGGCCTCGATATGCGATACGACCAGGCGCGTAATCTCGGCAAAGGCGATGGTCATGATGACGAAGTAAACCCCTCTGAGGCCGAAGCGAAATCCTAAAAAGCCGAGAAAAAGGGCGACGGCCACCGCGATGAATCCGCCCAGAAACATGCCGATCCAGGGGGTCAACCCGAAGGTCTGGGCCAGGTAGGTTGTGGCGTATGCTCCGATGCCGATATAGAGGGCATGGCCCAGGGATATATGCCCGGTATATCCGGTCAGAACATTCCAGGACTGGCCGACGTAGGCCCAGTAAAAGATCATGACAAAGATACCCAGGGCGTAATTGTCCAGGAAAAGAGGAAGCAGCATCAGGATTACAAAAATAGCAGCCAGCAGCAGGTAAAGTCGTTTCATTTTTTCCCCCCCAAAAGCCCCTGAGGACGGAAAAGCATGATGATGATTAAGATGCTGAAACTGACCGCATGCTTAAGGGTGGCCGGCAGGAACAGGGTCGACACGGATTCGGCGACACCCAAAATAAGGCCCCCCACGAGAGCCCCGATAAGATTGCCCATACCACCTAAGATGACCACAATAAAGGCGGTTAAGGTGAAATCATGACCCAGGTGAGGTGAAAGCGGCATCAATGGCAGGAGCAATACTCCGGCAGCCGCTGTGGTGGCGGCACCCAGGGCAAAGGCGGTGTTGTTAATTCGATTGACATTGATCCCGACCACAATGGCGCCGGTTCGATTGTCGGAGGCGGCCCGGATGCACTTGCCAATGTTGGTTTTTTTTAAAAGAATAAATATCAGGAGGGTAATCAAGATCGCCAGCCCAAAGGCGATCAGGCGTGAGACATCGATCATGACGGGTCCTATCCACAGGGTTTCAAGACCCAGGGCCGTCTGAGGGCTACGGTAATCCGGCCCCCAGAGCAGGAGAGCAAAATTTTCTAGCACCAGGCCCATCGACACCAGCGGGAGCACTTGCATGGCCTCGGGGTAATCGAGGATGCGGTTGACCACCGTAGCTTGAATCAGAT
>JADFVM010000219.1 GCA_015222555.1 Pseudomonadota bacterium | reverse complement strand
TTGAATTGCTATTTTGACATAATGAACGGAATCAGCAATTTTGCTGAAAAATACATACAGTATAAATGACGGCCAGCGCTGAATGGCGATGTGGTAAGTTTTCACGCAGGGGCATCTTAAACGACATTAATAGCTTCTTCAATAACATAAATTTATGGATTGTTTGCCTCTTCCATTTAGTCATGGTAAAAAGTGAACACTTGGCGTGATTCTCGGTATGGATTTTCGATGATATCCTGAAATAACTGAAAAGCAAATTCTTATCAACTACCACCTATCACATCCTGCAATGAAGAAAATGTCAGTGGCCATAGTGGGCACCGGCGGATTCGCCGACTACCATCTATCAAGATGGCTCAAGGTTGAAGGAGTAAAGGTGGAGGCGGTAATCGGTCGTGATCAGCAGAAGACAGCCGGTCTTGCTGAAAAATACGGTATCGGAAAATTCTATACAGATTTTTCAGCTTTTCAGAAGGAAATACTGCATGTCGATATCCTGGATGTGGTTACTGTGCCGTCTACACATATTGACATCGCCTTAAAGCTCATGGGCAGTTTTTCTGGTGTCCTTATCGAAAAACCTCTGGATGTAGACCTTGAAAAGGCATTATCATTTTTTAATACCGTAAAGGAAAAAAAAGTTGCCGTTGGTGTTGTTTCCCAAATGAAGTTCGGCAAAGCCTATCATTTCCTCAAGGGACTGATAGGTGGAGGGGAACTGGGAGAAATGATTAATTTCACCATCCAGCTCAGCAACATGAGGAAGGCAGATTATTATTCCGTTAATGACGGATGGAGGGATAACATTGACATGTCCGGCGGCGGCATCATGACATCACAGGTTATCCACCGGCTTAACTTTGTTATGGGCATTGTGGGATACACCGTTGAAGAGGTATTTGCCTTCAAGGGGCTGTCCCGCTATGCCAGGAATGTGGAAGAATCAGTTTCTGCTATCTTTTCATTGAAGGGCCGTTTCACAGGACTGCTTCACGCCACTTCCCTGAGCAGCGTCGTCTCTGACTATTTACTCTTTGAAGGCACTCATGGAATTGCTCTGAGCGATTTCAGGAGCTGCAGGATCTGTAAAGGCGGGAAAAGATTCTCCCCTGACACAGTGATGTCGGAATTCCCCGAGGGGAATATTTCGCATGGGGAGACCTTTGAAGATCACCTCCTCAACCAAATGACCGAGTTTGCTGAAAATGTCCGCAACGGGGGAGGGTTTCTGCTGAATCTCAGGGAGGCAATCAATGACATGATTATCATTCAATCCCTCTACGAATCAATGGCCCGGAAGTGCTCGGTGAAAATCGAGAACATGATATATGAATGAAGGACTGAAAGTGATATTTGAAAAACTGAAAAAGAGAATCGATTCTGCCAAGACTGAACTCTATTACAGGAAATATTTTGAGTGGCGGTTGCCGACGAGGCCCTTTATCCAGGTAAACATGGAAACAAATTCAGTGTGCACCAGGAAATGCCATTTTTGTCTCTTCGGCATCAAGGATGTCCCTGTTAAAAAGATGTCCCCCAGGTTATTCTTCAGCATTATAAACCAGCTTGCCGATATGCGCTTCAGAGGAAGGATCTCCCTCTTTGAAATCAATGAGCCCCTGACCGACAAAAGGATATATGATTTTACAAGATATGTAAGCATTCTTCTGCCTGACTGTTATCAGTTAATGGTAACAAACGGCGACCTTCTCAACAGGGAAAGGCTGGATGCGCTCATGGATAACGGGGTTGACCTCCTGGTAATCAACTCATATGACAGGAAGGCACTTGAAAGGAATAGGGTTAATGCCCGTTACGGTATCGAGAAATACCACGGAATGGTTCAACATTGTGACAAAACGACATTTACCGAATGGGTAAGCAGGGCCGGACATATAAAGCAGTATGCGAAAGAGGCGGTACATGATTTTTGCGAATACCCCAATTATATTTTGTATATAAAACCTGACGGAAAAGTACTGGGATGCTGGCATGATTTTGATGAAGAAAATGTCATGGGTGATCTGAACCAGGAGCCTGTCAGGGACATATGGTACGGTAAGAGGTTTAAGGATTTTAGGAAAGCTCTCAACAGGGGAGACAGGAGCTTGTCTACGCTCTGTAAGAGGTGTGATCATAGACCGGATATTAACTATATGAGATGGAACAGAATGCTCGCGCATGAAAAGTGCAGTGACAGACATGCATCTAATGATAATAAGGTAAGAAGAAACGAAGTGGCAGCCGCCATTAAAAGAAAATATCTTTAGCGGAAGAATAACGCCAGGGATGATGAGAAAGTATCAGCATACCCACGGCCCAAAGCCACTGAGCCTGTCGAGTCGAGCAGGTCTACACAGGCCATGCAGCGAACATGCACTGGCACAGTACCGGAGAGGCAGGGCTCTCGTCACGGTCTGTAACACCGCTGTAACACCGATATTGGCGCCAGAGGAATCGAGGAGTGAGATCTGGGTCCCCAAATACCAGAATAAAAAACACGGAGTTGACTGATTCTATGCCGACGCTAGTACTTAACGGCGCTTCCGCCGCTCATGGCGTCAACAAATTTCCGGTGCCATTTCCCGTCTATGAAGAGCCAGGTATCCTCAATTGGAAAATCTTTTAGGGGCACAGAGGTCTCCCGGCCCATAATCCTGAAGCTGGGGATTTCATACCTTACACTTGCTTTTACAAGGGCCTCATTGCCTTTTATTTCCGCATCCAGGATTTCATATTGATGATACACCATGGGCCCACGGCGGGAGGAATAATAATCAAGGGGTATTCTCGCTCTGAAAAACGGATCATGGAGTTCATATGTAGTCTTATGATCCTTGTTTATCATGGCATCCCAGTATAGGCTGGCAGTTTCGATAAGAAGCCTCTTCTTTTCCTTGGGACTAATAATCTTTTCCTCTTCCTTTGCCATTCGGAAGGCCTCATCCCAGGCGAGTTTCATCAACACGGTATCGACGGCCTTTTTCTCATCAGAACGGTACTGGTGCCAAGCCAAGTAAATATTCCCCTGGTGCGAGCTTATCCGCGGCCTGATGGCGTATGTCTCCCTGTCTGAAACCGGGATGTCCCTTCTCACCCATGTCTTCCCCCGGTCAGGAGATAGCTTCATCCGGATCCTCCGCCTGATATCCCGTGAGTCTTCCCAGACCACAGCCACCTTTTCTCCAGAAACAGCAATCCTTGGCAACCAGGACATGGTATTGTCAAATTGCCTCGTGTCGATTCTCTTGAGGCTCCAACTTCTGCCGCCATTCTCGCTGACCGCCGCATAGATCCTTTGTTTGAAGGCATTTCTCTTCTCACCGCTAAGACGGTCATTGAGGATACTTACTTATGTCTGGACGATACCTGGTTTCGAAAATATATTGATCCTATGAGCGGAGGAAGCGCTATTAATTAGTGCTTGAATGAAACCCCCTGGTTCAGAGCCTTCCCTACCCCCCTTTGAGGAGCCTTTACTCTGTTAATGGTAATTATGGTTACCGGATACGATCCGACCTAATGATGCTGCACGAGTTGATCATGCCGCTGGCGAAGCTTGGCGAACCAAACTGGAGTTTCATGACAATGGCACAGTGATCGGCCGTATTGTCGACGGCACCTCCGCCACTTATCTCAAGAGGATCCGTAAGGTCAACATAGACCCAACCGCCTTGCGCGTGGAACCACGGCCCAAACCCCCCGCCTGTCAAGTCATCCAGGTCTATACCGGCCACACAGCGAACATGCACCGGCGCACCGCCGGAGGCAGGGACCTCGTCACGGGTTGTAGCGCCAATATTGGCGTTGGCATTTAGCAGTGAGATCTGGGTCCGCTTCTGGTCCTTGTCGGGAATTGCGCGCATATCACTTCCCATACCAGCGGTCACATTGGCTGAATTAATGATCAGGGGAGTCACAAAAAACCGGGTCTGAAACTCGTCGGGAGGATATATGGCCACCTGCGGGTTATCAGCACCGGCGGGCACCTCGGAAAGAAGCTCGGTTGTGGCACTCGTAACAGGGTTCGCAACACCTGAAGCATCACTCGCAAAGCCATAGTTGCCAATGACTGGATTTCTTTGATTAGCTATCACAGACTGATAGCCCCATGCGGCACCGTTCACGACGTCGAGCAACATGACCTCGCCATCAAGCATGGTTTGGGCGGGTCTGGCAGGGATTTCACCCGTAACACTGCAGCGATGGTTAACCAGCAGATAACCCCTGCGGGCGTCAGTCAGGCCCATGTTGGGCAGATCAAACGCGGGAGCGCCGGCGCCACCATTGTAGTCTGTGGCATCATTAAACATGGCTTCACCACTGTTGATGTCACCAGCCGCATCGAAGGTCACGAGGTCATCCCGAGTGGTTGGGCGCACGAAGTCTATCTCTTCACAAACATCTATCGCAGAGGCAGTGACCTCCTTGGTGAAGTAACGGTAGTGAAGCTGCAGGTCTTCTGTGGCACTGCATCCAAGGTCTGCAAGTGTTGCCGTGTTGATAACGTTCACAATGGTGCTCAGGTTGCCGGGATTTGAGTTGATGTAGGGAAAAAGGATGGTGGCCCCGTAACACCATCCGGTCGCCAGAATGACGGCAAGAGCTGTTATGAAGCCTGTTCTAAAAAGTTTCTTCATGTTTTTCACCTTAATAATCATTATTTGTCTTAACCATTATGACTAAACCAGGTTTCATTCAGTACCTGGCGAAGGTGCTTTCACTTGAATAATCAATATATTGCCGGTACCAGTTGCCATCGACAAAAAGCCACGTCTCG
>JADFVM010000218.1 GCA_015222555.1 Pseudomonadota bacterium | reverse complement strand
TGAAACTGGTAGACGCACTGGACTCAAAATCCAGCGGGGGCAACTCCATGTCGGTTCGATTCCGACCTCCGGCACCATTTAAACCTTCCATCATTAGAAAGGGCCTCTCTCTGAGGCCCTTTTATTTTACAATCACCTGCCACTCCACAAATTTGAAATATAAACTTGGCTTATTTCAAGTGACTAGACAGACTTGAAATACAAAAAACTCTTATTTCATTTTTTTAAATCAAATGGTCTGCAAAAAGTGTTACCTAATTACTGAGCATCAACAACGGTACCCTTTTCTCCCACAACATTAAGTGCTGCTCGTTTTGCAATGTCGGCTTCTCTGTCACTGTTGACCACAGGAGGATATCCTTTCCTGATTTCAACCGTTATGACAGCGTTGTGCAGACGACCTATGGCGTCGGCTATTCTGTGCAGTCCTTCTTCGATATGTTTTCTTACTTCGGGCAGGGTCGTTCTTATGGTGCCCATAAGCGTTGCTTTTTCGGCGATGACATTATGAGAACTGCCGGCCTCAACCTTTCCGATGGTAATGACCGATGGATAGACCGGATTTATCTCCCGGGAGACAAGTGTCTGAATCGCCATGATCAGAAGGCCCGTCACAACGATGGAATCTACCGCTTCATGGGGCCTTGCTCCATGCCCCCCCTTGCCTTGATGGAAAGGATAAAACCATCGGATTGTGCTGTAATGACCCCCTTTGATATCATGATTTCACCCACATTGTAATGACGGGTAATGTGACCTGCAAATATGGCATCGATCTCTTTCAATGCGCCCGATTTGATTATCGTTCTCGATCCGCCCCCTTTTTCTTCTGCAGGCTGAAACACAAAGAGAACATTCCCCTCCGGTGGTCTCTCCTTTAGAAGGGCTGCAGCACCAAGAAGGATTGCCATATGACCATCATGACCGCAAACATGCATTTTCCCGATGTTTTTGGATGAGAAGGGCAGTCCCGTGTTCTCTTCACCGGGCAACCCATCCATATCCGCCCTTAATGCCACCGTTGGCGCATTTTTGTTGCTGCCGAGCCTTGCAATTACTCCACTGCCCACACCACTATATTCGTAAGGGATTCCCAGCCGCTCCAGTTCCCCCATAATGGTTTGCGCTGTTTTTTCTTCTTCAAAGGCGAGTTCCGGATACTGGTGAAAGCTTCTCCTTAATTCAACCATACGAGAATATATCTTTTCTGATTTATCATTCCACTTCATCAATGACCACCTTTAATCGCTCTTATTGTTAAGTCTAGTCGCCTATTTAGCGGATTGCAAATGGGAATGAAGGTTTTAATCGCCAGAAAGAAAAAAAGAAAAAGGGGACAGATTTATGTTACACACAAGTCTGTAAAAGAAAAGATCTGAGGGAAAGAAGCAAATGCTGAGCGAAAGGGATTAATCTCCTGTTTCAGCCTTCGTTTTTGACATGGTCTCATTGACCACATAGAACTCCCGCCCGTCGGAATCGGTTTGACGCGCCAAAAAATTAGCCTCCAAACAGTCAGGGTTGCTGCACCTGGCAAAGAGATCATGCTCCCAGTCTGTGTCTGTTTTGCTTGAGAGAGGGGCGCTGCAAAAACAACATTTTAGATTCGTAGTAACCATAAGTTGATTTTTAAAATATAAAGAAGGATAATGCAAAGCGATCATGAAAATCGGGCAGGGTTTCAATAATTTTAAAGTCAATAGTGATGCTGCAAGCACCTCGTCAAGTCTGCCCTATAGCCTTCTACTTTCTTTTTTCATTGCTAACCCTATTTTCCTTCCAGTGGATCTATGATCTTTTGCTCACCCATAAGATCAGGGCGTTTTTCCCTTTTTTTCAATATCTTTCACCTCGCGGAAAGAGCGCGGTTTTTCACTGAGCGCTTCCCTTGCATTTTCCTCCGTGAAATGAATGAACCCCCTTTTTACTCTTCCCAAAAAACTGTCATCTAAAACAAAACCTGCCTTGTTCATCCAGTGCTCAATGGCCTCTTCACTGCATTTTTCAAGATCGTACTCTATGTAGACATCCTTTTTAGCCGCATCAATATTTACTCTAATCACGCCACTTACTTCCATGATCAAAGATACCCACTCGGCAACCCCACCGTCACCCGGTCCTTTTTTGAACTTCATGTGGTGATGTTTCAGTGTTGCCATTCCAATACCTCCTGTAATTATCACTTGTTTTAATTATACCATATTTCAGTGGAGACTCATCACTGCGACATCCTTATGCCGCGCCTGGTTGGAGTTGATTATGTATTCATGACCTTCTCAATATGGCGTATCGGGGTCGGACCTGGCTAAAGGTTTGAAATAAAACACCAAGGATTGAAAATGAGGGCCAAAAAGAAGTTTAGAAGTACTTTTTAGGGTAAAAAGGGGTTTAAGAAAATGACAAAAGCAAATCGATACTTAATTAAATGGGGACATAATAAATGGGATGTATCGCCATTTCTTTAAAACTAGCCTGTCCCCTTTTTTCTTTTGTTACCCTGAATTCACATTTGAAGTGCAAAACAGCAATATTTGACGCAGAGGATTCTGATCATATGTGCGCCTACATCTCAAAGGTTATAACCTTTGGAGGAGCAACAGTCCTTGAAGCCGCAGACGGGAAGGAGGCCGTAAAAATAGCAACGGCAGAAAAGATTGATCTGGTGTTAATGGACATAAAGATGCCTCATATGGACGGCATCGAAGCAAGCAGAATTATGAAAGAAAAGGGTGTGGGTCCCATCCTCATGGCCTCGTCAAGTTACAGTTTATTAACACAAGCAGCCAAAGAACCATTTTTGGCGGAAGGCTATATTGAAAAACCTTTTTCTGCCACAGTTCTTCTGGAAGAAATAATTAAACTCCTTTCAGATAAAATAGACAATTAAATATCCACATGTAAAAGCATGACATCGGCTTTTCACTCCATCTCCGTCGTAGGGCAGAGGGTTGAAAAATCAATTAAATATGGATTCCGGGTCAAGGCCGGAATGACAACTAAATACCCTCCTCGTAAAAACTATAAGCTTTCACTGTTGAAAACAAGCCACCATTCCCGGAAAAAGAGTAAAATTCTATCAATGAAACAGAAGCCAATCCCCATGTAGATTGCAGGGGATTCACCACATAATATTATTGACTTTAACTACCTAATCGCTTTATAATTTTTTCTTATTTTCACCTCTTTTTCTGGCTACAAAAAGACAAATAAAGCTGCATAAATCAGGAATATCTTGGCAACGACTCAGAAAAAAAAATCAAAGACAAAAGACGATAACAAAATAGCTCTTATTACAGGCGCCAGCAGAGGGCTGGGAGCGGCCATTGCCATTCGTTTAGCAAGAGCCGGGTATAATATTTGGGCGAACTATCGCAGCAATCATGAAGCGGCGAAAGAGGTGCAGGGCGAAATCGAAAAGATCGGCAGAGAATGCATACTGCTGCCATTTGATGTATCTGATGAAAAACAGATGAATGAAGTTTTAGAGCCCCTTCTTTCAGAAAAAACGCCTGATGTGCTGGTTAACAATGCTGGTCTTACGCGGGATACCCTTATGATGTGGATGTCGCGTGAGGAATGGGAAAATGTTATCGATGTCAACCTTCTCGGGTTTTTCCTTGTCACAAAGTCCGTTTTACTTGGAATGATGAAGCGTCGTTCCGGCCGCATTATAAATATTTCTTCAACAGCGGGCCAAAGTGGCCTCGCAGGGCAAACAAACTATTCTGCGGCTAAAGCCGGCCTTATTGGTGCTACAAAATCCCTGGCCGTGGAAGTATGC
>JADFVM010000217.1 GCA_015222555.1 Pseudomonadota bacterium | reverse complement strand
GGATGTGCCGACACAACAAGCCATACTCGCGGCGTCTACATGCTAATGGATACCTCTGGCACTTATACCCAGGAAATTGGAAAGGCCAAGGCAATAATTAACTACCTTTTAGGCACTTTACAGCCTGGTGATACCATGGTTGTTGCCCGAGTAGACAGCGCCAGTTTCAGTGAAAAGGATATCATTGCAAAGGGAACCTTTGACAGCAGGCCTTCTGTCGCAAATGAACAAAAAAGAAAATTCAGGCAAAAAGTTGATGATTTTGCAAAGGGTATTAAGGGAAGCGCCTATACTGACATCTCCGGTGGAATGCTGCAGGCAGTAGAGTACCTGAATGAAGCGGATCCCGGGAAAAAAACAATTCTTATCTTTTCCGATCTTAAAGAGGATATAAAAAAGGGACATGTGCGGGATTTTCCTATTCAGTTAACAGGTTTCAATGTTGTTGCACTCAATGTTACAAAGTTACGAAGTGATCAGGTTGATCCAAGGGAATACCTGGATCGCCTTTCTGCCTGGGAAAAAAAGGTGATTGAAGGAGGAGGTACCTGGAAAGTTGTTAATGACCTTGAACGCCTCGAGTCAATCCTTGCTAAATGAGTATTTTATATCGTCAATATGTTGTGATAAAATCGTTAACTTATGGATGAAGGTAAATGGATTAGCGAAAAAGACAGTTTTATTTACATTAAGACCTATATACAGCCCCGGGCCTCCCGGAATGAGATAGTCGGAATTTATAATGACGCATTAAAAATACGGCTCACCTCTCCACCTGTAGAGGGTGCTGCAAATGAATTGCTTACCAAGTTTATTGCCAAGTACCTGGGGCTACCAAAATCAGGAGTTGAAATTGTATCAGGCGATAAATCAAGACATAAAATCATTAAAGTCCAAGACATTTCAATGGCAAAAATATGTAATATCTTCGGAAAAAGATAATATCGATTATAAGCTGATAAATGTCTTACGAAGAAGAAGATCAAGATTTATAAGAAAGTCCTTAATCATCCTGATAGCGCTGGCGTTTCTTGCTGTCTTCTAACCTGAAATGATTTCAGTCCTTTGTTTGAGCTGTAATTAAATCTCCTGTCAGATATCCACTTCTATTTTCGTAATGAATTTTTTGCTTCTCATATTTAAACTGATGCTATAGTATAATTGGCAATTCACCTATATTGCTAACTTTCAATTATGGATATTTAATGAAAGCTAAAATACTTATGATCGAAGATAGTCCTACCCAGGCTGATAAAGCGTCGGGATTGTTGCGCGACCTGGGTTATGAGGTTGTGTGGGCAGAGACAGGTGAACTTGGACTAAAACTTGCCAAGGAGAGCAACCCTGATCTCATTCTTCTTGATGTTGTCATGCCGGGGATGGATGGCTATACGGTCTGCAGATGGTTGAAGCTTAACCAGGCGACTAAAAATATTCCCATCATTATGTTGACAGTAAAAGGAGAGGTAGAAAACAGGGTGACAGGCCTTGAGATAGGCGCAGATGATTACCTGCCGAAACCTTTTAACCCCCGGGAGTTGGAGGCAAGAATATTTGCCGCATTGAGAACAAAAGCTGAGCAGGTTGAACTGGGAGAGCAGAACAGAGAACTCCAGGAACTTCTCCATAAGGTTGAGTTCATGGCCATCACAGACCCTCTCACAGGTCTTTACAATAAGAGGCGATTTTATGATGTGTTAAAAAAAGAGTTCCTATCCTCAAAGCGATACAATCATTCATTGTCTTGCCTCATATTAGATCTGGATCATTTTAAGGAAATCAATGATAAGTATGGGCATTTAGCGGGAGATGCAACCCTGAAAGAGGTGGGCAGCATATTGGCTAAAGCATTAAGAGAAGTTGATACCATTTCACGGTTTGGTGGAGAGGAATTTGTAGTATTGCTCCCGTTTACACCTAAGAAGGACGCCACACTTGTTGCCGAAAGAATTCGAAAGTCAATTTCCGAAACAAATGTTAAATATGAAAAACAGGAAATCAAGGTGACCACCAGCATTGGTGTTGCATCAATAGAGGATATACAAGGAGGGGAAATGGACGCCCTAATCCAATACGCCGATGATGCCCTTTATCAGGCAAAGCATAATGGCAGAAACAGAGTTGAAGTATTCAACCTTGGTATGATTGATTCTCCTGAGAACAATGATTAATAATATCTGAATGCCTGGGCCTGTCCATTTATTCATATGCCGATTATAGATTCCTGCCGGGAACTAACAATCCTTCCACTGCCAGAGATACATAAAACCTATCGTTAGAAAGAAAAATTTTTCGTTCTGCTGGCCGTTTTTGCTTGCATTTGTAGATAAAAATAGTGTATTTTGTTATATAAGTGGGCTGCAGGCCCACTTTTTTATTGTCCGGAGTTAGGAGAATGGCAGAAACTGGCATTGAAGAAAGGACTGAAAAAGTAGTCTCTCCCGTTCTGGAGTCCCTAGGCATGGAGTTTGTTGATGTTGAATTTCGCAGAGAACAGACTGGCTGGGTACTTCGCCTCTATATTGACAAGGAAGGCGGGATTACTCTCGATGACTGTTCCCGTGTTGGCCGCGAGTTGGGAACCCTATTAGATATTGAAAGTTATATAGACAGATCCTATTCTCTCGAGGTTTCATCTCCTGGTCTGACAAGACCGCTGAAGAAACTGAAGGATTTTGAAAAGTTTATTGATCATCCCGCTAAGATCAAATTATACAGTGCAACAAATGGGAAGAAAAGTTTCCTGGCGACTATCAAAGGCGTAGATGGTGATGAGATTAATCTGGACATTGATGGTGAAGAAAAAAAAATTAAAATTAGTGATATTGCAAAAGCAAATCTTGAGTTTATACAGGAGGGATAAATGATTCTTGACCTAAACAAGGTTATTGAACAGGTGGGGAAAGACAAAGGGATCGGAAAAGAGGTTATAATAGAAGCCCTGGAAGTAGCAATGCTTACAGCATCAAGGAAAAGGTTTGGTGTTAAGAAAGACATCGAGGCACAGTATAATCCTGAAGTGGGTGAGGTTGAGCTTTTCCAGTTTAAGACGGTGGTGGAAAATGTAACTGATCCTGATAACGAACTTACACTTGAAGAGGGCCATGAGCTTGATCCCGATGCAGAGATTGGAGATAGTCTTGGTATTAAGCTGCCGGCAAGTGAGTTTGGGCGCATCGCCGCTCAGACTGCAAAGCAGGTAATCATTCAACGGGTAAGAGATGCTGAGAGGGACATGATCTACCATGACTATGTTGACCGTAAGGGAGAACTGATCAGTGGTTTTGTCAGGCGTTTTGAAAAGAGTAATGTCATTATAGACCTTGGAAAGACAGAAGGTGTCATACCTCAAAAAGAGCAAATTCCGAGAGAATC
This sequence comes from Pseudomonadota bacterium, assembly GCA_015222555.1. Classification (GTDB taxonomy): domain Bacteria; phylum Desulfobacterota; class JADFVX01; order JADFVX01; family JADFVX01; genus JADFVM01. The sequence goes on along the minus strand of JADFVM010000217.1, from coordinate 28,035 downwards.
ATTTCGTGTCGGTGACCGCGTAAGATGTTACATCCTCGATGTGAGAAAAGAGACCAAGGGATCACAGGTCATTCTTTCAAGGATTCATCCCCAATTTCTGGTTAAACTTTTTGCTATGGAGGTCCCGGAAATTTATGAAGGGATCGTAGAAGTTAAGGGCGCAGCGCGTGAAGCGGGTGTCAGGTCAAAGATAGCTGTTGTCTCAAAGGACTCTCAAGTGGACCCTGTTGGTGCATGTGTTGGTATGAAAGGGTCCAGGGTTCAAAGTGTAGTACAGGAATTGAGAGGTGAAAAGATTGACATCGTAGCCTGGAATGAGGACATTGCAAATTATGTCTGCAACGCTCTTTCACCGGCAGAAATTGTAAGGGTCATCGTAGACGAAGAACAAAAGATTGTGGAAGTTGTCGTTCCAGACGATCAGCTTTCACTAGCCATTGGTAAGAAAGGGCAGAATGTTAAGCTGGCATCACAGCTTCTAGGGTGGAATATAGATATATCAACAGAGTCGACTACTGAAACTAGCACTCTCGAAGAAAGGCTGGAAGAGGAGCTTATTGCAGCCAGAGAGAGAGAGGCAGAGATAGAAAAAGATGCTATTGCAGAAGAAGTACAAATTAGTGAGGGCAGTGATATCGAATCTCTTCAAGGCGTTGGGGGAAAAACAGCAGCTATTCTGAAAGAGGGTGGTATCAATACGATAGAAGCGCTGGCGGCCAAGACGCTGGAAGAACTCCTGGCGCTGCCGGGAATAGGCGCCAAGAAAGCAGAAGCCTTGCTGGTTGCTGCAAAGCACTCAGGATAGTCAAGCTTGGAGAAAGGGGAACCCTTGCGTAGTTGCATAGGGTGCAGGTCTGTTAAAGATAAGAATGTGCTTCTCAGGTATGTTTTGTCTCCTGAAAATGAGCTGGTCCTGGATTATAACTCTAAGCTGCCTGGCAGAGGCTGTTATGTCTGTGCTGACGTTACATGTCTAGATAAGGCGATTAAACAAAGGGCTTTCCAAAGATCCTTTAAGAGTAAAATAGTCGTCGTTGATAAAACAGAAGACTTTATCAAAGTAATATTAAAGAGGTCTTACGGAAAGATAGCTTCTTATCTTTCCTTTGCCGTCAGGGGCAAAAAGGTTGCCCTTGGAACCTTAGCTGTTGAGCTGGATCTGAAAAAGGGGCGAATTGCATTACTTCTTATCAGTTCTGACATGTCTGCCAGTGCTGTCGATAAATGGAAAGGCCGGCTTAAAAATAACATTAACTGCAAGGTTGTTGAAAAGTTTGAAGGTTTTGAGCCGATAATCGGAAATAGAAAAGTTGTGGGGATACGAGACGAGGGGCTGGCCCTTGAAATTGCCCGTGAAATTGAGATAATTGAAAAGTTGGATTTTAATATCCTTTAAGAATCTGCCTGTATAATAGGAGGTGATTGGTTTGAGTGACAAAGTGACAACGAGTGAAGAAAAAGAGATAGAAGAAAAGAGAATCAGGCCAACTGTAATTCGAAGACGGGCCAAAATCGTTGAGACACCGCCTGAAGAGATTGCTGTCACAGAAGAGGTGCCTGTCGCTGAGGATGTCACTGCCCCAGAAAGTGTGAAAGAAAAACAAGAGGCAATCAGTAAAGAAGTGTCCGAAAAGATTGAGCCTCAGGGTGAAGCAACATCGGAAGAAAAGGAGGCTAAGCCAGAAGTAGAGCAGATTCAAGAGCCTCCTGCCCCGGAGGAGCCGGCTGAAAAGGCAGCTGATTATTTGAAAGGTAAAAAAGAAGGGAAGGTTACTGTTGAAATAGAAGATGAAAAGAGGCCTGCAAAAAAGAAAAGGACGCTGCAGGACAGGAAAAGAGAGGTTGTCACTAAACGCTCTTTCATGCCAAGGGGAGGAGAAACTCGCTTTGAGCCTGCCCTGAAAAAGAAAAGGAAGGGGCAGAAAACTGCAGGTAAAAAAACGGAGATTACAACGCCAAAGGCGATCAAAAGGGTCATTAAAATATCCGAAGTTATTACCGTGGGTGACCTGGCTAAAAGAGTGGGTATAAAGTCCTCGGAAATAATAAAAAAACTGATCGGCCTGGGTATGATGTCCACAGTCAATCAGTCGCTTGACATTGATACTGCAACACTGATTGCAAATGAATTTGGATTTGAAATTGAAAGTGTGGCCCTTGAGATGGATATGATTCTCCAAAATGAGGAAGTCAAGGAAGAAGATCTCAAGCCGCGGCCTCCAGTGGTTACGATTATGGGACATGTTGATCATGGCAAGACAACTCTCCTTGATGGTATTAGGAAAACAGATGTTACCGCAGGTGAATCTGGTGGCATTACTCAGCATATTGGTGCCTATGATGTAAAGCTTGATAACGGAGATGTTGTATTTCTCGATACTCCAGGCCATGAAGCCTTTACGGCCATGAGGTCTCGAGGAGCAAAAGTGACAGATATCGTTGTCCTTGTTGTTGCGGCAGATGATGGTGTCATGCCTCAGACTATTGAAGCCATAGATCATGCAAAGGCTGCCGATGTGCCTATCATCGTTGCCGTTAATAAAATAGACAAACCTGAAGCAAATCAGGAAAGGATAAAGCAGGAACTTTCAAAATATGAACTGATTCCGGAAGATTGGGGTGGCTCTACCATCTTTGTTGAAGTATCAGCGAAAGAAAGGACGGGACTTAAGGAGCTTCTGGAAGTTATTTTATTACAGGCGGAGATTATGGAGCTTAAGGCCTCTCCAAAGGCCTTTGCACGTGGCACCATCGTTGAGGCGCAGCTCGATAAGGGAAGGGGGCCTGTGGCAACCGTTCTTGTCCAGAGTGGGACACTCAGAGTTGGTGATAATTTTGTTTCAGGTAAGCACGCAGGAAAGGTTAGAGGCCTCAACGATGACAAAGGTAAAAAGGTCAAGGAAGCAGGGCCTTCCATTCCCGTCGAGGTGATCGGCCTTTCGGGTGTACCTGAGGCGGGAGATGATTTTGTCGTGCTTGCTGAAGAGCGTCTTACGAAACAGATAAGTCTTCAACGTTCAGGGAAATCAAGAGATACAGAACTCGCAAAATCAAGTAAAGTAACTCTTGATCAGTTATTTTCAAGGATTCAGGAAGGAGACTTCAATGAACTCAATATCATCCTCAAGTCTGATGTTCACGGATCAATTGAGGCGATCACAGAGTCACTTCACAAGCTAAGCACTGATCAGGTAAAACTAAAAGTTATTCATAGCGCTGTCGGCGGAATTAATGAGAGTGATGTTCTGCTCGCTTCCGCTTCAAACGCCATTATCATAGGCTTCCATGTGAGGCCTGAGATTAAGGCTTCAAAACTGGCTGAAACAGAAAAGGTGGATATTAAAACCTATTCAATTATTTATGATGTCGTTAATGATGTGAGGGCAGCAATGGAAGGCTTATTAAGCCCTGTCGTTAAAGAGGTTTATCTCGGTAGAGCAGAAATAAGAGAAACCTTTGCTGTTTCCAAGGTTGGCACCATCGCCGGATGTTATGTTATCGATGGAAAAATTGTCAGAAATGCAGAAGTGCGGGTGCTGAGAGATAATGTTGTTATATTCGAAGGCAAGCTGTCCTCCCTGAAACGATTTGCCGATGATGCCAAAGAGGTCCAATCAGGATATGAGTGCGGCATGGGAATAGAAAACTTTAATGATATTAAGGTTGGAGACGTCATTGAAGCATTCACCCATGAAGAGGAAGCGGCCAAGCTTTAACCTTGATAATAGTTGCGCTCACAGGGATTCCCCCGTTCAAAGCTTAAGTAAGGTTGGTCGTGGTTATAGGTGCTTGCAAAATTACAATCAGAATTTCCTCTGTCTCCTCCTTAAAGGGTAAAAGGCAGATAGTAAAGAAGATTGTAGAAAGGGTTAAAAATAAGTTTAATTCTTCCATCGCAGAGGTGGGCAGTCATGACAAATGGCAGAAAGCTGAGATTGGCTTTTGCGTTGTAGGTAATGAAGGCTCTTTTGTTAACTCTGTCCTCGACAAGATTCTGGATTACATAGAAGACATGCAACTGGCAGAAAACATTCATTCGGAAATAGAAATCATACATTTATGAAAGATTTTAAAAGAGCAGATCGGGTTGGTGATGCCATCCATCATGAGGTGTCGACTATCCTTCTTACGGAGATAAAGGATCCAAGGGTTGATATGGTGACGGTGACGGGCACAAAAGTGTCAGATGATCTGCGCCATGCAAACATCTTTTATAGTGTTATTGGTGATGAAGAAAGATGGGCTGAAGTCAAAAAGGGGCTCATGAGTTCAAAAGGTTACATTAAAAGGCAGCTCGCTAAAAGGTTGAAAATGAAATATCTCCCCGACATTCATTTTAATGAAGACAGAACGCTGGAAAAGGGAGGCAGGATAGACAGCATCCTTTTCGGTTTGCAAAAAGAGGAAGGCAGTGAATAATAAGATCCAAGAAATTGTTGAAAGAATTAAATCGGGGAATCGCTTTCTCATTGCAACACATATCAACCCGGACGGTGATGCCATCGGTTCAGCGCTGGCATTGGCCATTGCCCTTGAAAAAATGAGTAAAGAGGTTGTTGTTTATGACAGAGACCCCGTCCCTTATCAATTCAGGTTTCTGCCTACTGCCGACAGGGTTGTTAATACACTGGAAAATGTCGGGACCTTTGATGCCGCTTTCGTTTTGGACTGTTCCGAACTTGACAGGGTGGGGCAGGGCTTCTCACAAAAGGTCGCTACCAAATCCTGGATAAATATTGATCATCATCTAACTAATGAAAATTTTGCCCATGTTACACTCATTGATAAAGATGCCTGCTCGACGGGCTATCTGGTCTATGAGTTGGCGAAGGCCCTTCCCGTAGAAATCACGAAAGATATGGCTGTCAATATTTATACAACCATAATCGTTGATACCGGTTCATTCAGATATTCAAATTCAAGTAATGACGCATTCAGGACGGCAGGGGAAATGGTTGATTTAGGCGTGTCTCCATGGGATGTGGCGATGCATGTTTATGAAAATCAACCTCAGAAACGACTGGAACTTCTATCCAGAGTGCTTAATACCCTCGAGGTTGCGCAAGGTGGGCAGGTAGCTTCTGTGGCTGTAACAAAGGAAATGATGAAGGAGACTGGCACAGGTCCTGATGAAACAGATGGTTTTGTGAATTACCCGAGATCTATTGAAGGTGTGGAAGTGGCATTTCTGGTGAGAGAAGTTGGAGATATGGAATATAAAATAAGTTACCGTTCAAAAGGTACCGTTAACGTTGCGGCCGTATGCCAAACTTTTGGTGGGGGAGGTCATAAAAATGCGGCGGGCTGTATAATGAAAGGAACCCTCGCTGAGGTCACAACTCGAGCGACAAATGCCGTCTATGAGGTGCTAAAAAGCCCATGTCAATAAGTCAATCCTCTTCTTCAGGAATACTTCTTGTTGATAAACCGGCAGGGTTAACTTCTCACGATGTTGTGGCCCGGGCTAAAAGGTTGCTTCATGTGAAAAAGGTGGGTCATGCCGGCACATTGGATCCCTTCGCCACAGGTTTGCTCGTATTGTTGATCGGTGAGGGGACAAAGCTTTCGGCTAACCTGATGGAGGGCTCGAAACTCTACACCGCAGAGATCAAGCTAGGCGAAAAGACAGATACAGCTGATTCTACCGGAACGATAATTGAGAGAAAATCCTTTGAACATTATTCCGAGGAGACTATTAAAAAGGCTTTAGAACAATTTGTCGGCACCATCAAGCAGAAACCACCCATGTATTCAGCTCTTAAGAAGAAGGGAACACCCCTTTATAAATTAGCAAGAAAAGGGATTGAAGTTGACAGAGAGGAAAGAGAGGTTACAATTAAGGATATAGAACTGTTAAGCTCTTCGCTTTCCAGCATTACTCTTCGTGTTTTATGTTCCAAAGGGACCTATGTGAGGACACTGGCTGAAGCGATAAGTGAAACCCTTGGAACCTGTGGTCATCTCAAAGAACTGAGACGGCTTGAGAGTGGTACTTTTTGCATTGAAGATGCAGTAAGGATGGAAAATCTGGAAGATGCTGAACTCATTGGCTCAAAGATGATCACGCTGTCCGAGGCCATGCCGCTAATGCCTCAAATCGTGGTTGGAAGAGAGGCAGTAAAAAGGATTTGTGACGGAAATAGTCTCATTGCCGAATGGATTAAGGATGTTAAGCCAGAAAACATTGTTAAGGGGCAGAAGATGAAAGTCGTAGATTCAACAGGTACGCTCCTGTCTCTAGCTGAGGCGGTTAACGAATTCAGGCTGGGCTGTGACGTTCCCTCTGAACTCATTGTAGGAAAGAGTCTGAGGGTATTTAACGGCCTCTAACTTTAACCTTTACAAAAAAGGCAGGAAATGTAAGAATACGTCTTTGATCAGATAATATTAAGGAGGAATTTTGTAAAATGGCAGTGAGTGCCGAGGAAAAGAAGGGAATAATCAGTACATTTAGAGTTCATGAGTCTGATACCGGATCATCTGAGGTTCAGATCGCCTTGATTAGCGAGAGAATTAAACAGCTAACAGACCACTTCAAAACTCATGCGAAAGACCACCACTCCAGAAGAGGCCTTTTAAAGCTTGTTGGACAGAGAAGACGATTGCTGAACTACCTGAAAAATAAGGATATTGGTAGTTACAGAGAAGTTATCGACAAGCTTGGCATCCGAAAGTAGTACATCCAACATTATCTGATTTTTCATCATTTATCTAGGTCGGACAGAACCTGAATGGTTTTGTCCGACATAATTTTTTAACGTACATGTGGAGAATATTTAAGGTATGGCGACGAAGGTAGAAGTAGAGTTTTGGGGAAGGAAGCTGAGTATTGAAACCGGACATTTGGCGAAGCAGGCAAATGGTTCCGCTCTAGTTACATATGGAGATACGGTTGTTCTTGTTACCGCTGTGTCAAACAAGGAGCCCAAAAAAGGGATTGATTTCTTTCCTCTCACAGTTAATTATCAGGAAAAAACCTTTGCAGCCGGGAAAATACCTGGCGGCTTTTTTAAAAGAGAGGGCAGGCCCAGTGAGAAAGAGACGCTCACATCAAGGTTGATTGACAGGCCGCTGAGACCCCTGTTTCAGAAGGGTTTTTGTAATGAGACGCAAATCATAGCTACAGTACTCTCTCTTGAGCCTGACTGTGATCCAGATATGGTGGCCATGGTAGGTGCATCGGCAGCCCTTGAAGTATCAAATATCCCCTTTCATGGTCCCATCGCCAGCGTAAGAGTCGGGCGGGTAGATGAGAAATTTATTATTAATCCCACTGTTGAACAGCTGGAAAAGAGCGACATTGATCTTATTGTTGCTGGAAGCAGAGAGGCTGTAATGATGGTTGAAGGGGGGGGCAAAGTTATCCCTGATGAGATTATGTTAGAGGCTGTATTGTTTGGCCATGATGCCATAACGCCCCTGCTGGATATGCAAGACGAACTTAAATCCCTCTGTGGCAATCCGGTAAAGATGGAGGTCCATCTTGAGGAGGCTAACGAAGAGCTGGATCAAAAGGTGGCGGTCTTTGCCGAGGCTAAAATCACGGAAGCGCTTCGGATTTCCTCTAAGGCCGAGCGATATGAGGCGCTTGCACAAATCAAGAATATTACCATTTCAGAGTTTGGTGAAGAAGGTAATGATGACCTGAAAAAGGAAATCGCTTCAGTTGTCGACTCTATAAAAAAGAAGACGATGAGGAACTTCATCATTAAAGATCAGGTTCGGATAGATGGTCGTGGAACTACCGATGTGAGATCAATCTCCTGTGAAGTAGGTGCTCTTCCGAGAACGCATGGCTCAGCCGTTTTTACACGGGGAGAGACACAGGCCCTGGCTGTAACCACATTGGGTACGACTTCTGATAAGCAGATCATTGATGCTCTTATGGGGGGATATAAAAAGGATTTTATGCTCCATTATAACTTTCCCCCTTTTTGTGTGGGGGAAGCCAGCTTTCTTAAAAGCCCTGGAAGAAGAGAAATCGGTCATGGCGCCCTGGCGGAGAGGGCGCTGTTTAATGTAAAGCCCTCATCCGATGAATTTCCCTACACCATCAGAATTGTTTCTGAAGTTCTTGAGTCGAATGGCTCTTCATCGATGGCCTCAGTCTGCGGTGGCTCTTTGTCTATGATGGATGCGGGGGTCCCACTTAAATCGGCTGTTGCAGGCATTGCAATGGGTCTTATCAAGGAAGGTGATGATATTGCAATTCTGTCTGATATCCTTGGTGATGAGGATCATCTCGGTGATATGGACTTTAAAGTAGCAGGGACAACTGAAGGTGTGACTGCACTGCAGATGGATATAAAAATTACCGGTGTTACAAAAGAGATCATGGAAAAAGCCATACTTCAGGCAAGAGAAGGCAGGCTTTATATCCTTAAGGAAATGGGAAAGGCGCTTATTAAGCCACGGGAAGAGCTGTCAACTTTTGCACCGAAAATAGTCACTTTGTATATCAATAAAGATAAAATTAGAGACTTGATTGGCCCTGGTGGAAAAAATATAAAAATGATTGTTGAAACGACGGGCGCGCAAATCAATGTTAATGACGATGGCCGGGTTGAGGTAGCATCATCAAATGATGAAATGTCTAAAATGGCCATTAAGAAAGTTCGGGATCTGACTCAGGATGCGGAAGTGGGAAGACTCTACCTCGGCACTGTGAGAAAAATTATGGATTTTGGCGCCTTTGTGGAAATTTACCCCGGTACAGATGGTCTTGTTCATATCTCTGAACTGGCGGAAGAGAGAGTTAAGTCTGTCACTGATATACTGAATGAGGGTGATGAAGTTCTTGTTAAAGTCCTGGATATCGACAGACAGGGAAAGATCAAACTCTCAAGAAAAGAAGCGCTTGGGCAATCACTCGCTTCCTAGCAGCAAGATATAAATTAAACGAGGTAAGGGTTTGCCAAAAATAGTTTGGTGAACCCTTTTTTTATGGAAAAACAGGACAACTACCAAAAAACTGTTCTTGATAATGGAGTAACAATTGTCACTCAGTCAGACAGTTCTTTCTATTCTGCAACCATTGGCATCTGGGTGAAAAATGGTTCCAGAGACGAAGTGCCTGAAAAAAACGGCATCTCTCATTTCATTGAACACATGATGTTTAAAGGAACGAAGAAAAGATCGGCCCATGACATTGCAAAAGAGATAGATTCAATTGGAGGCGATTTAAATGCCTTTACAACAAGAGAAACATCCTGTTATTACGTCAAGGTCCTTAAAGATCATATCGATTTCGCCATTGATCTTTTGTCTGATATATTCCTTAACTCTGTCATTGACGCAGAAGACGTGGAAAAGGAAAGACAGGTTATCCTTCAAGAAATACGCATGGTAGAGGATACGCCTGATGATTATATCCATGACCTCTTCAGCAGCACTTTCTGGGGGGATTCATCTCTAGGCAGGCCAGTTCTGGGGCGTGTTGAAAATGTTTCATCATTTGTTAAAGAAGATCTCATTAGTTTTATAAAGGATCAATATTGCTCGAACAGGATAATTATTTCTGTCGCGGGCAATGTGAATCATGATCACATTGTTGAGAAATTTAGGCCATCTTTTTCCAAGCTCTCAAAGGGCAGTCCGGAAATAGCTCGGGATATACCTACCTCTACATCAAATATAACTGTTGTCAATAAAGCCCTGGAGCAGGTTCATTTCTGTCTTGGAACTGAAGGTGTCTCAGATTCAGATCCAAGACGTTATAATGCTTATATTCTCAATGCCATTTTGGGTGATGGCATGAGTTCGAGATTATTTCAGGAAATTCGAGAAAAAAATGGTTTGGCGTACAACATATATTCCTACCTGTCCTCATATGATGATTGCGGTTTTTGGGGGGTTTATGTCGGTACGGGTGCAGAAAATGTTGATGATGTGCTCCAGAGGATTTCTTTTGAATTAAAAAAAGTTAAGTTGAATGAGATCTCGGCAGATGAGCTTTCCTCGGCCAAGGAACAGCTAAAGGGGAATATGATTCTCGGTCTTGAAAGTAGTGACAGCCGTATGCAGAGACTTGCTCATAATGAGATCTGTTTTGGCCGTCATCTGTCGGTAGAAGAAACGATAAATGAGATTGAAAGAGTTAAATCAGTTGATGTTTTGAATCTGGCCAATGAACTTCTCACGGGAAAAAGCCTCAACATTGCATTAATAGGTAGTATAAATGAAGATACTATTTCGGAAAAAATAAATGAGATGAAGAAGCTGCTAAACAAATAGGGCGACGTCTAAAAAAGTCAGGAGGTTAATGCCTTAATCATTAAAGGTGGAAAATAAGTCATCGCTGAAATAATAATTTTTAAATAGAATAAATTCAGGTTACCTCATTGAGAATTTGTCTTATTTTGTCCTGGCACCTCTCCCCGTGACAATCTCCACTCCCTGTTCCAAGCTTCCTGTTTATATCACTTAGATTGGTACAACCCTCTTTTATCGCTTTCAGGATAGAGCCTTTCTTGACACTTTTGCAGAGACATATAACTTTAAAGCTTTCTATTACATGTTGTTCATAGCTGTCATTATTCATGCCTTTAAGATAACCTTGAGCAAGATAGGTTGCAAGTTATTTAATATAATCTTTTCTTCCTGTAGAATTTCATAGACAGCGGAGGAAATGATAATCTCTCTCGGGAAGCTTTTCTGAGGAATAAAAGAGTTTACAATTAATAAAAATTCTAATATAATTAGCGACTTATTTGATTTTTAAGAGTAACTTCGGAGGTTCAGTTGGCGGACAAAAAGCTGAAAAATTTAAGGGATAGGATTGATGATATCGACATGAAAATTCTAAACCTTTTAAATGAAAGAGCTCAGCTGGCATTAGAGGTAGGACATGTAAAGAAATTGGATGGCAGAGCATTTTATGTGCCTTCAAGAGAGAAGGAAGTGCTTGAAAGAATAGCCGGCTCTAACAAAGGCCCATTCCCTAATAACACCTTAAAGGTCATATACAGAGAAATCATGTCTGCCTCCCTGGCTTTAGAGAAACCACTGAAAATCGCATTTCTGGGGCCGGATGGTACCTTTACTCATATGGCATCGCTAAGACAATTTGGTAGTGCTGCTGAATATCTTTCAAAGAAGAATATAAGTGATGTTTTTAATGATGTGGAGCGTGGAAAGGTTGATTTTGGTGTCATCCCTGTCGAAAACTCTAATGAAGGAATGGTGACACATACTCTGGACAGATTCGTTGAATCAGATTCGAGTATTTGTGGCGACATAATATTGCCCATCTCTCATTGTCTTTTAAATAAGACCGGTCGATTTGAGGACGTTCAGAAAATTTATTCCCATCCTCAGCCGATAGCTCAGTGCAGAGAGTGGCTTTCAAGTTATGCGCCGGATATCCCCGTCATGGATGTTGCAAGTACCGCGCTTGCCGCCGAAATGGCAAGTGAGGACAATACAATAGGCGCAATCGCGGGGGAGTCGGCTGCGACAGTCTATGGTTTGAGGGTAGTAGAAGCAAAGATTGAGGACAATCCACATAATGTGACGAGGTTTCTTGTTATTGGAAAAAATCTGCCCAATAAAACGGACCATGATAAAACATCTATTCTGTTTTCTGTTAAAGATGAAGCGGGTATCCTATACAAGATGCTGGAGCCGCTCTCAAAGCATGGTATCAACTTGACAAAAATTGAGTCACGACCCTTAAAAACAAAGGCCTGGGAGTATATTTTCTTTATTGATCTGGAAGGACATATTGAGGATAAAAATGTAGCAAATGCAATAGAAGAGTTGAAAAAAAGGAGTAAATTTCTGAAAGTTTTGGGCTCTTATCCGACTATGAAGGAGTTAGGATGAGCCTCATTTCCAGAGTTCCCGACTACATCAGCGAGCTGATCCCCTATCCCCCCGGAAAACCGATTCAAGAGGTTGAGAGAGAATATGGCGTTTCCAATTCAATAAAACTGGCGTCCAATGAGTGCCCTCTCGGGCCCTCTCCAAGGGCTGTTGAAGCTATTAATAAGGTAAAGTCTCAACTGCATATCTATCCTGACGGAAGCGGATTTTATCTAAAAAGAAAATTGTCGGAAAAACTTGATATCCATCCAGAAAACATCATTCTCGGTAATGGATCTAATGAGATACTTGAGCTTATTGCAAGAGCTTTTATTAATAAAAATGATGAGGCAGTCATGGGTGATCCAGCTTTCATTGCTTATCAACTCATCGTTAAATCTTTAGGTGGTAAAGCCGTGCCTGTTCCTCTCATAGATTATACTCATGACCTGAAATCGATGGCTGAGGCGGTGACAGCCAAAACGAGGGTGGTCTTTGTGGCAAATCCAAATAATCCTACCGGTACGGTTGTGAAAAAGGAAGAGATGGCGGCTTTTTTTAAAGCTGTTCCCGATGACGTGCTTATTGTCATGGATGAAGCCTATTATGAGTATGCCTCAACAATGGAAGATTTTGAGGATTCAATTTCTTATCTGAAGGCGTTGAAAAACCTTATTGTTCTCAGGACATTTTCAAAGGCCTATGGCCTTGCAGGTTTAAGAGCAGGGTATGGAATTGCCTCAAAGGATATTATCTCAACTCTTGAACGCGTGCGTCAGCCATTTAATGTTAACTCCCTCGCCCTTGCCGGTGCTGAGGCCGCTCTTGACGATAATGAACACATAGCCAGAGGGCTCCAGGTTAATAGTGATGGGATGTTGTACCTGACTTCGGAGTTAAAGCAGCTTGGCCTTTCATATGTTGAGAGTTTTGCTAACTTTCTCCTCATCGATGTTGAGATGGACGGTAAGATGTTGTCAGAAGCTCTTATGCAGGAAGGTGTAATTGTAAGGCCTATGAGTGGGTATGGTCTTACAAACCATATCAGAGTTACCATCGGCCTGTCTGAAGAAAATGAACGATGTATCAAGGCTCTGGGTGCGTGCATCAAGCAGATTGAGGGACAACGTTAATGATTATTGTATTGAAGCCTGATGCCAGCGAAGAACAGATTAGGCACATGGTTGAAAAAGTTAAAGGTCTGGGCCTGTCAGTCCATCTTTCAAAGGGAGCTGAAAGGAGCATAATCGGTGCTATTGGAGATGAGGCTCTCCTGACCTCAATTCCACTTGAAACATTTCCTGGTGTTGAGAAGGTGATGCCCATATTGAAGCCTTACAAACTAGTGAGTAGGGAATTCCAGCAGGAAAATACGGTAATCGATGTTAAGGGCGTCAAAATTGGTGGAAATGAAATTCAGGTCATTGCCGGCCCCTGCTCGATTGAAAACGCGAAAAATGTCCTTGAGGTGGCAATGGAAGTGAAGAAATCCGGGGCTACCATTTTGAGAGGCGGGGCTTTCAAGCCCAGAACTTCTCCCTATGATTTTCAAGGCCTCGGTGCAGAAGGGCTCGAATATCTTAAAGCTGCGGGAAAGGAGGCACAGCTTCCCGTCATCACAGAAATTATGGATCCAAGAGACTTGGAGCTTATATGTGAAAATGCCGATATTATTCAGGTAGGCGCCAGAAACATGCAGAACTTCATGCTTTTGAAAGAAATTGGCAAAACAGATAAGCCTGTGCTTTTAAAGCGAGGGCTATGTGCAACCATAAAAGAGTTCTTAATGTCAGCTGAATATATTGCATCACAGGGGAACCGGAAAATTATCCTTTGTGAAAGAGGTATCAGAACCTATGATACAGAAACCAGAAATACCCTTGATTTAAGTGCAGTGCCGGTCATTAAAAGTCTGAGCCATCTGCCTGTCGTTGTTGATCCCAGTCATGCCGTGGGGAAATGGAGTCTCGTCGCTGCAATGTCTAAAGCGGCCATTGCCGCAGGAGCGGATGGGTTGATGATCGAGGTCCATGCCAACCCCGAGGAGGCCCTTTGTGATGGCGCTCAATCTCTCAAACCTCGTAAGTTTGATCTGCTCATGAAAGAGTTGAAGCGGATTGCAAATGCTGTGGATAGGGATATTTAATTAGCAATACATGAAGATAGAATGTAACTATTCATCAGCCTTTTTAATAATCCCCCTTTAAAAAAAGAGGATTTTAAATGATCTCTTTTACCTCCCCCCTTTTTTAATAGGGAGCAGGGGAGATTGTTTTAATAAATACGAAAGACAGATTATGATTTCCTGAAATTCTAGAAAAAGAAAGATAATATGAAAAAACCGTTAATTGAAAAACTTGCCATTATAGGTGTGGGCCTCATGGGAGGATCCCTTGCAATGGTACTAAAACAAAAGGGCGAAGTCGGTGAAGTCGTCGGTATGGGAAGAGGCCTTGAGAACCTTGAGAAAGCGATGTCTCTTGGTATTGTCGATAGTTATACTCAAGATCTGGAAAAGGGTGTAAAGGGTGCCGATGTCGTAGTTGTCGCCACACCTGTATGCTCCATTGCTAAAGTTATCTCTAAAGTTCAGGCCCATATGAAGGACGGTGCTATAATCACTGATGTGGGCAGTGTGAAAGGGGAGATAGTCCGGGAGGTTGAAAAAATATTGGATGACAGGCTTCATTTCGTCGGGGGACACCCTATTGCCGGTACCGAACAATCAGGTGCACAAGCCGCCTTCCCCAGCTTATATAAAGGTAGCCGCTGCATCATTACACCTTCTGACCGCACAGATGAGAAGGCTCTGGACAGGATCAAAGAGATGTGGCAATTGGCAGAGGCCGAAGTTGTTGTAATGGATGTTGATGGCCATGACAAAATTCTTGCAGCCATTAGCCACCTTCCACACCTGGTTGCCTATGCTCTGGTTAACACCGTAGATGGAATTAAAGATTTCAATGGAAGTATTTTGAAATACTCAGCCGGCGGTTTTAAGGATTTTACGCGTATTGCGTCCAGCAGCCCTGAAATGTGGCGGGATATTTGTGTCATGAACAGATCGGCCATTATTGATATGACAGACCGGTACATGGTTGAGCTTGGGAAGATAAAGACGGCAATGGAAAATAATGATTTCGACAGTCTCTTTGAATCCTTTAAAAAATCAAAAGAAGCCAGGGATTCATTGTGAATCGGATTTCAATAAATAAATCCTCACCCTTGAAGGGTGACATCTTAGTTCCAGGTGATAAATCCATTTCACACAGGGCTGCTATCTTTGCATCCATTGCAGAAGGTGAATCGAAAATCAAGAACTTCCTGAGAGCTGAAGACTGTATGAGTACCCTTGGCGCTATGAGGTCAATGGGCATTGAAACCAATTTTAAAGGAGATTACCTCTCTATTAAAGGGGCGGGAATGAAGGGTCTTCATGAACCGGAAGATGTTATAGACGCCGGCAACTCCGGAACGACCATCAGACTTTTAGCCGGGCTTTTAGCGGGGCAGGATTTTTACTGCGTTATTAACGGGGATTCCTATCTCAGAAAAAGGCCCATGTCCAGAGTTGTTCATCCTCTTACCAAGATGGGCGCAAAGATCTGGGGCCGGGAAGGCGGAGACAAGTCGCCCCTGGCTATACTGGGAAGCAAACTCCATGGAATTGACTATGACTCTCCAATTGCAAGTGCACAGGTGAAATCCTCCATCCTTCTGGCGGCACTTTCTGCCGAGGGTAAAACAACGGTACGAGAACCATACAAATCAAGAGATCATACAGAGCGTATGCTTCTTGCGATGGGCATCAGAGGAGGGGATGTTGACAGAGGTTTTTATGTTGAGGGAGGTGGTACTTTAAGGGCACATGACATCGATGTGCCTGGAGATATCTCGTCAGCCGCTTTCTTTATCGTTGCTGCTCTTATCGTGGAGAGATCTGAGGTTAGAATCAGACATGTTGGCGTTAATCCAACGAGGACAGGTATTTTAGATGTGCTGATTCAAATGGGTGCAAATATAGTGCTGGAAAATGAGGCCGAAGTCGGTGGGGAGCCTGTTGCTGACATCATTGTCAAATCGAGCAGTTTAAAAGGAGTGGAAATCAAAGGAGACATTATCCCAAGGGTTATCGATGAAATTCCAATACTATGCGTTGCAGCCTCCCTTGCAAATGGCAAAACAGTTATAAGGGATGCCGGTGAACTAAGGGTAAAAGAAAGTGATAGAATCAGGAGTATGACCTCTGAACTCACCAAACTTGGAGCTTCTGTCGAGGAGTTGGACGATGGGATGATTATCGTGGGTAGGGAAAGCCTTACTGGAAATGTAGTCAACAGCCTGGGAGACCACAGGATAGCAATGTCAATGGCCGTATCAGGGCTGATTGCCGGGAGTGAAACTATTATCGAGGGTGCAGAGTCTATAAGTATATCATTCCCTGAATTTTTTAACATCCTTAGTGAGCTGCAGCGCTGACTCTCATGGATAATCTTAAATCAATTATCATTGCTGTCGATGGCCCCTCTGGGTCTGGTAAAAGCTCAGTAAGCAAAATGATCGCAGAAAGACTTAAGCTGACATATATTGATACAGGTGCAATGTATAGAGCTGTTACCTTGAAAGTAATGAATGAGGGTGCCAACATTGAGGATACATCAAGGGTGGGAGCCATTGCCTCACGCTGCAATATTACTTTTAAAAAAGTGGATAATGAAAACCATACTTTCCTTGACAGTGAAGACGTCAGTGATCAGATAAGAGAATCCAAAGTAACACGTTTGACATCTAAAGTGTCATCAATACCAATCGTTCGGGAGGTTCTTGTCTCTCTTCAACGGCAAATAGGAAAAAATGGTGGAGTGATCATGGATGGCCGGGATGTGGGAACTGTCATTTTCCCTGATGCACAGTGTAAATTTTTCCTTGATGCCAGTCTTGATGTGAGAGGTAAAAGAAGGTATCTGGAAATTCAGGAAAAGAATGGGTTGGCCGTAGATGAAGATTCTGTCGTTAAAGATATGGCCGCACGTGATGAAGCAGATTCAACAAGATCCGACTCTCCGCTCACGAAGGCTGATGACGCCATATATATTGATACGACTGATATGAGTCCCCTGGATGTGGTAAAGGCAATGGAAAAGGTTATCTCTTCGACTGTTAATCAGGAATAAGGACGAAAATAATGCAAATTATAGTTACTCAAAATGCTGGCTTTTGCTTTGGCGTGGAGCGGGCTATTACGATGGCTTTCGATGCTACACAGGATCATGACAGAAATATTTACACACTTGGTCCTATCATACATAACCCGCAAGTCGTAAAAACTCTTTCCGAGGAGGGCGTCCACGCTAAGGAAGACGTTGATGAAATTGAAAACGGGACTGTAATCATCAGATCGCATGGCGTAGAGGCTGACACCATGAAGAAAGTAAAGGGCAAGACCAGCCTCAATGTATTAGATGCCACCTGTCCCTTCGTCAAAAAAGTACAGAATAACGCTGAATTGATGTCATCTGAAGGTTATTCTGTGCTCATCGTTGGAGATGAAAAACATCCGGAAGTTAAAGGGATAGTCAGTTATATTAAAGGACCTGTTTATGTTGCTGGCTCTGTCAGCGATGTAGAAAAAATGCCAAAGATTAAGATGCTTGGCATCGTTGCTCAGACAACACAATCTCAGGAAAACTTTGAAAAAATTGTCGACGCATGTATGAGCAAAGCAGAGGAAATCAAGATATGCAATACCATCTGCGATGCTACGGAAGTAAGGCAGTATGAGTCCACAGACTTGGCAAGAAAAGTTGACTGCATGATTGTTATCGGTGGTTTTAACAGTGCAAATACAAAACGGCTGTACTCGTTGTGCCGTGAAATTCAACCAAACACTCATCACATTGAGGGCGCGGATGCTATTGATGAGAATTGGTTTGATGGGATGAAACGAGTCGGTGTAACTGCAGGCGCATCTACACCGTCCACTGTAATTGAAGAAGTGAGGTTAAAGATTGAAGATATCGGCCTTCAAAATAAATTGTAATCTGAAATTATCTATGATATAAAGTAGTTTACAAAATTTCTTGGGAGACAAATCCGTAATGCAAAGTGAATTAAATGGTACTGATGAGAAAGATACAGAAGAAAGAGGTGAAGAAAGTTTTGCCGATCTCTTTGAAGAAAGTTTAAAAGGATTAAAGGTTGGAGAAGTTGTCAATGGTACCGTTGTTGATGTCAATCAGGATTTTGTCATTGTTGACATAGGATATAAATCGGAAGGATCTATAGCCATTTCTGAATTTGTTGATGAAGATGGAAATGTTGATGTCAAAACGGGCGATAAAGTAGAAGTTTTTATAGTCAGAAGAGAAGATAGAGAGGGGAAGCCTGTTCTCTCCAGGCAAAGGGCCAAGGGAATACAGGTATGGAAGGATGTAGAAGTGGCTTGTAATGAAGGTACAGAAATGAAGGGCCGCATTTCAGACGTCATCAAAGGGGGGTATTTTGTCGACCTTAATGGGCTTAGAGCGTTTTTACCGGGTTCACAGGTGGACTTAAGACCTGTTAAGGATATGGAAAGCCTTATTGGCAAGATTTATACATTTAAAATTCTTAGCGCAGATAAAGCGAAAAACAATATCATCGTATCCAGACGGGCCTTGCTAGAAGCTGACAGGGACGACAAGAGGAGAGAAGCCCTTGATAAGATCACAGAGGGCGATGTGGTTAAGGGCGTTATTAAAAATATAACCAATTATGGTGCCTTCCTTGATGTAGGCGGCATAGATGGCCTGCTGCACATTACTGATATCTCATGGGGAAGAGTAAACCACCCTTCTGATGTCCTTAACGTAGGAGATGAGATTGAGGTTAAGGTTCTTAAGTTTGATAAGGAAAAAGTCCGACTAACACTTGGGCTTAAACAGCTTAAACCTGATCCATGGAGTGTGGCTGCCGAGAAATATCCCATCGGAAAGAGGGTGACGGGAAAAGTTGTAAGTATTATGGATTATGGTATTTTTGTTGAGCTTGATGAAGGCTTTGAGGGGTTGGTTCATGTCTCCGAAATGTCGTGGACAAAAAAGATCAGGCACCCCTCACAGCTTGTAAATATAGGTGATTGTGTTGACGTTCTGATACTTGACATTGATCATGAAAGCAGGCGAATTTCTCTTGGTATAAAGCAGATTGAGACTAATCCATGGGATCTGATTGAGGAGAGATATCCTGTGGGAACTAAAGTGAAAAAGAAGGTGAAAAATATTACCGATTTTGGAATGTTCGTTGGCTTCGAGGAAGGCATTGACGGCATGATTCATATCTCGGATATCTCGTGGACAAAAAAGATTGAAAATCCTTCAGAACTTTATCAGCTAGATGATGAAGTTGAAGCGGTTATCCTTGCCATAGACAGGGAACATGATAAACTTTCGCTTGGTATTAAGCAGATAGAAGAAAATCCCTGGGATTCTGCACGAAAATCTTTTAAGAAAGGTACTGTCGTTAGGGGTAAAGTCACAAGCATTACGGACTTTGGTATTTTTATTGAGCTTTCAGAAAGTGTTGAAGGATTAATTCGTAAAGATGATTTCGGAAGCAAGGGAGAAGGAAACCCGAAGGATCTCTTTGCTCTAGGCGAAGAAGTGACGGCAGAAGTCGTTAAAGTGAACAATCGGGAAAAGAGGATCGCTCTTTCTATCCAGTCTTATGAGCTTTCTACGGAAAAAGCAACCTTAAAGGAATATGTTAAAAATCAGGGAGATCAAACAGCGACGCTTGGTGATATTTTAAATAATACGCTAAAGGGAGAAGATAAGGAAGAAGGTTGAAGAGAGCGATAAAGAAACACCCTGTTAAGACGGCATTTATTGTTATTATAATTGCACTTCTTGCATTCACTCTTTATATATTTAAGTTTTCATCGTTCAGTGCCGACGCGTCGCTGCTTACACTCAGTAGCAAAATTGCTATTCTGGAAATCAAAGGTGCAATATTAAGTTCCCGGGAAATTATAGAGAATATTCATTCTGTAAAGAAGAATGCCAATGTGAAGGGAGTCGTTTTAAGGATTAATTCGCCCGGGGGTGGAGTCTCACCCTCTCAAGAGATATATTCAGAAGTAAAAAAACTTGCCAGGTCTAAGAAGGTAGTCGCATCTTTTTCATCCATCGCTGCATCAGGCGGTTACTACATTGCTTGTGCAGCAGAAAAGATAGTCGCAAATCCGGGTTCGCTTACGGGAAGTATTGGCGTTGTAATGGATTTTTCCAATGTGCAGGGTCTCCTGGAAAAATTAGGGCTTAGAACTTATGTGATTAAGAGTGGCAAGTTTAAGGATATCGGCTCACCCCTTCGAGAAATGACTCATGATGAGAAGCAAGTACTTCAATCCATAATAGATACGGTTCATAACCAATTTGTTGATGCCGTAGCCGAGGGCAGGGGCATGAATCGAGAGGAGATTAAAAAGATAGCGGATGGAAGGGTTTTTTCAGGTGAACAGGCTTTGAGCCTTGGACTTGTTGACAAGCTGGGTAGCTTGCAGGACTCCATTGACCTGGTTGCCAAACTTGCAGGCATTAAAGGTGAGCCAAAAGTTTTTTATGTGGATAAAAAAAAGGGTGTCCTGGAATACATTCTAGGCGGCTCTGTTAAGGATGCTATTGAAAATCTGGCGATACCCCAGTTAATGTATTCAGTCAATAATTATTAGAACGATTATATGCCGAGGGAGGAAATATGACAAAAAGTCAGTTGATAGACAAGATAGCAGATAAGCTTGCTGACACCATGAGCAAGAAGGATGCAGAGTTGATTATTAACACACTCTTTCGTGACATGGGAAATGCCCTGAAAAAAGGTGATAAAATAGAGCTGAGAGGGCTTGGTAGTTTTAAGGTCATTACAAGAGATGAGCGTCTTGGTAGAAATCCGAAGACGGGGGAAAAAGTACAGGTTGAGCGCAAGCGGGCTATCTTTTTTAAGCCGGGTAAAGAACTTAAAGAGCGCGTTGACAGCTAGCGAAATTGGTTTGTCTTAAGGCTTCATAAAGAACAATCCCGACAGAATTAGCTAAATTCAGGCTTCTCGTCTCTTTTAATATTGGAATTTTTATGCATCTATCGAAATATTTTTCTCTCATCACATCAGGTAATCCCTTCGTTTCTGACCCAAATATTAGATAATCGTTGTTGCCAAAACTGACATCTGAATATATTTTGGAACCCTTTGTCGTCAAGAGAAAGAATTTTTCACCTTTTCGACATTTCCTTTCAAACTCCTTCACATTTTCATAGTAAAAGATTTCCACATATTTCCAGTAGTCAAGCCCGGCTCTCTTTAAGTATTTATCATCGGTTTTAAAACCCAACTTCCCTACAAGGTGCAAGCGACTGCCTGTGGCAGCACAAAGTCTTGCGATGTTACCGGTGTTTTGGGGGATCTGTGGCTCAATCAGTACAATATTCATTCAAAAAGCCTTTGAATTAGAATCGCTGTATGCTATTATTTTTCATTGTATATATGCACATCACAGGGAGAAACATGTTGTTAAAGTCCCTCTGATAATGGGTTATTTTAAATTTGAAAAATAATTATATCATGGTAATTCATCATGCACCATAGTGATTTTGTTCATTTACACCTACATACCCAATATAGTCTTCTTGATGGCGCTATCAGATTAGATGACCTCTTTGAAAGAGCGCGTGAACTCAAGATGCCGGCTATTGCCATGACTGATCATGGTAACCTCTTCGGTGCCGTTGAATTTTATCAACGGGCAATCAAAAACGGCATCAAACCGATAATTGGCTGTGAAGTTTATATTACAGGGAGTAGCCGCTTTAATAAAAAAAGCCATAGTGGCGGCTCTCATATAGCACATCATTTAATTCTTCTCGCTCAAGACAGTTCCGGTTATAAAAACCTCTGCAAACTCGTTACTGCAGGTCATCTGGAAGGGTTTTACTATAAACCCAGGATAGATCATGAGCTATTACAAACTCACAACGAAGGATTGATCGCCTTAAGTTCATGTCTGAAAGGTGAGGTGCCCCACCTGCTAAATATCGGTCAATATGATGCCGCTGTTGAAAAAGCAAAGGAATATGCAGCAATGTTCGATAACGAACGCTTTTATCTGGAGCTTCAGGAAAACACTATCCCTGCCCAGAGAAGAGTTAATGACGGACTTCTTGCTCTAGCTAAGGAAGTCGGCCTCCCCCTCGTTGCAACTAATGACTGTCACTATCTCAACAGGGAGGATGCGAGGGCACACGAGGTTCTACTGTGTATACAAACCGGTAAAACAATGAATGATGTGGATCGACTGAAGTTTACAGGGGATGACTTCTACCTCAAAAGTTCAGAGGAGATGAAGGAGGCTTTTGCCTACGCTCCGGAGGCGATAACGAATACAATTCAGATCGCTGAAAGGTGTAACCTTGAAATGAAATTCGGTGAATACCATTTTCCTAAATACGATATTCCTCAGGGAGAAAAGCTGGAAAATCATCTGGAGACATTGGCAAAAGCAGGTTTGGAAGACCGCCTTAAAGCAATTAAGTTAAGGGACCCTGAGGGCTTCGGTGAAAAAGAGACTGAATATGAAGAAAGGCTGGAAGAAGAACTCGATATTATTAACACGATGGGTTTCCCCGGTTATTTTCTCATCGTGGCAGACTTTATTAAAAGCGCAAAGGAAAGAGGCATTCCTGTTGGCCCCGGAAGAGGCTCTGCCGCCGGTTCGATTGTAGCCTATGCCCTTCAAATTACCGATATTGATCCCATCCCCTATGATCTGCTCTTTGAGAGATTTCTAAACCCTGAAAGAATATCCATGCCTGATATTGATATCGATTTTTGCATTCATGGGAGGGATGAAATTATTAAATATGTTGCCGAAAAATATGGAACGGACAATGTGGCGCAAATAATTACATTCGGTACGATGCAGGCAAAGGCGGCTATAAGAGATGTGGGGCGGGCCATGGCAATTCCCTATGGAGAAGTGGACAGACTGGCAAAGCTTATTCCTAATGCGCTCAACATTACCATTGATGACGCTTTGAAGCAGGAACCAAAGATTAATGAGGCTATGGAGGAGAATCCGTCATATAAGGAGCTCATTAAGACTGCAAAGGCGCTTGAGGGACTTACACGCCATGCCTCTACTCATGCGGCAGGTGTAGTTGTCTCAAACAGGCCTCTTGTTGAATATCTTCCCCTCTATAAGGATCAGAAGGGCGGCAGTATTACGACGCAGTTTTCCATGAATAATGTGGAAAAAATTGGTCTGGTAAAATTTGATTTTCTTGGATTAAAGACTCTTACTGTTATTGCAAATGCCGTTAGACTTATTAAAGAGGGGAAGGATGAGGCCTTTTCGTTGGAGAATATTCTTCTGGATGATAAAAAGACCTATGACCTTTTTGCCTCAGGTGCAACAACGGGTGTCTTTCAGCTTGAAAGTTCGGGTATGAAGGAACTCATCGTCAAGATGAAGCCTTCTACCTTTGAAGATATTATCGCCCTGCTGGCTCTGTATCGGCCAGGCCCCCTGGGGAGTGGAATGGTCGATGAATTTATTAAGAGGAAGCATGGTAAGGTAAAAATATCCTATGATCTACCTCAACTGGAGCCGATCTTAAAAGATACCTATGGCGTCATTGTTTATCAGGAGCAGGTAATGAAAATTGCAAGTGCGCTTGCAGGATTTAGCCTGGGTGATGCCGACATCTTGAGACGGGCCATGGGAAAGAAAAAGCATGAAGAGATGGCTTTACAGAAAGAAAAATTTCTCGTCGGCGCAAAGAAAACGGGTGTTGATTTAAAAAGGGCCGAAAAGGTATTTGATCTCATGGCGAAATTTGCGGAATATGGTTTTAACAAGTCTCACAGTGCGGCCTACGCAATGGTTTCGTTCCAAACTGCCTATTTAAAAGCTCATTATCCTGTAGAGTTCATGGCATCTCTTCTCACTGAAGATATGGACAATACGGACAAGGTGATTAAAAATATAAGCGAATGTAAAGAGATGGGTATTGAAATTCTTCCCCCGGATATCAGTCAAAGCATGCGTGTTTTTACCGTTGTAAATGATGGTATTCGTTTTGGCTTGGGGGGCGTGAAAAATGTAGGCGATGCTGCTATAGACGTGATTTTAGAGACGAGAAGCAAGAATGTGAGTTTTGATTCCATTTTTGAATTTTGCGAAAATGTAGACCTGAGAAAAGTGAATAAAAGAGTTATTGAGAGTCTCATAAAATGCGGCGCCTTTGATGGGACTGACGCAAAAAGGTCTCAGTTGATATCTGTTCTGGAAGAGGCGATGGACTGTGCTCAGGTACTTCAAAAAGACAGGCTTAGTGGGCAGGCTAATATGTTTGGTGCCTTCCAGTCACAGGAAAGAGAAACCCATGCACACACTTCACTGCCCGAAATAGAGGAGTGGCCGGAAAATGAATTACTTAACTTCGAAAAGGAAAGTCTCGGTTTTTATATAACCGGTCACCCTCTTGCAAGTTACAGTGAAGACATGAAAAGATATTCAACGGCAGACACGATTACTGTACAAAAAATGACCAATGATAATGAGGCAACACTTTGCGGTGTTGTTGTGGCATTAAAAGAATCAATAACTAAAAAAGGTGACAGAATGGGTTTCATTACCCTTGAGGATCTGAACGGTACATTAGAGGTCATCATATTCCCTGATGTGTATAGGGACGTGGCAACAATCCTTGGCAGTGATCTCCCCTTGCTTGTTCGGGGAAGATTAGATGTTAGTGATGAAAATACAAAACTGATCGCTTCAGAAATCCTGCCTTTGAGGGATGTAAGAGAAAAACTTACAACCTCTGTCCGTTTCAGATTGACTACACCAGGCCTTGAGAAAGAGCACCTGAACAGGTTAAAAGAGATAATCGAAAATTATAGAGGGAATTGTCAGGCATATATCCATGTGGTTATTCCAAACAGAAGCGAGACAATCATCTCTTTGCCGGAAGAGGTAAAGGTAAAACCGAGTGATGGACTTCTTACCGATGTTAAAAGGACATTTGGTTATGATGTCGTTACTTTCCATTAAACCCGTGTCGTGTCAACCGTAAATTGACGGACTCAGCGAGATGAGAACCGGTCATAACTAGGAGAGGTTGTTTTTATCCATCCCGTTAGAAAGATAGAAGGAGCAAATAATTGCCAATTCAAGCACTGGACTTTGAAAAGCCGTTAATTGATTTAGAAAAAAAGATTGAAGAGCTGGAAATTCTTTCACATGATAATGAAGAATTTAAAGCGGATCTGGGGAAACTGCAAAAAAAAGCAGACAAACTCAGGACTGAAATCTTCAGTAATTTGACAAGCTGGAATAGGGCGAAGCTTTCCCGACATCCCAGCAGACCCTATACTCTGGATTATATCAAACTCATATTTGAAGATTTTATCGAGCTTCATGGAGACAGAAACTTTAAGGATGATCCTGCCATTGTTGGTGGCCTGGCAACACTTGATGGGGAGACAGTTGTAATTATTGGGCACCAGAAGGGCAGGGATACAAAGGAAAAAATCTTTCGAAACTTTGGCATGCCAAATCCTGAAGGATACAGAAAGGCGTTGAGATTGATGGAAATGGCTGAGAGTTTTAATAAGCCGATTATCACATTCATTGATACGCCCGGCGCGTATCCCGGAATAGGCGCTGAAGAAAGGGGGCAGGGGGAAGCGATAGCAAGAAATTTAAGAGAAATGTCAATGTTAAAAGTTCCGGTTATCTGTACCGTTATTGGTGAAGGCGGCAGCGGAGGCGCGCTAGCCCTTGGCATCGGTGATATTGTACAGATGATGGAGAATTCAATCTATTCTGTCATCTCCCCTGAAGGCTGCGCGGCTATCTTGTGGAAGAGTGGTGAAAAAGTCGAGGAAGCAGCCGCTGCCTTGAAAATCACTGCTAAGGATCTGCTTGAACTGAACGTGATTGACAAGATTGTTCCAGAGCCGCCCGGTGGCGCACACAGGAATATTGACAAAGCCGCACAAGAGTTGAAAGCCTCACTGTTGGAAGGGTTGAAAGAACTGAAAGACATGAATAGTGAACTTCGTATCGAAAGACGCTATGAGAAATTCAGAAAGCTTGGTGAATTTAAGGAGGGTAAGTGAGCCTGAAGGTCTACAATACCCTGGTAAACAGAAAGGAACCCTTTATCCCTCTGGTAGAAAATCAGGTGGGAATGTATGTCTGCGGACCCACCGTTTATGATGTGTGCCATATGGGGCATGCCAGGGCAAGTATCGTCTTTGATGTCATTTTCAGATACCTTAAATATGTCGGTTATCATGTGACTTATGTCCGAAATATTACGGATATTGATGATAAGATCATTAATAAAGCAAATGATGAAGGGGTAGACTATACGGTTATTACCGAAAGATATACGGGAAGTTTTCACGACGATATGTTGGACCTTGGCAATCTTCCTCCCACCTATGAACCTAAAGCGACAGAACATATAAAGGATATCATCGGTATTATACAAAAGCTTATCAATAAAGGTTTTGCCTATGAGGCCGGTGGCGATGTCTACTACTCTGTAGACAGCTATGAGGATTATGGCAAACTGTCAGGGAGAAAGACGGATGATCTGATCGCAGGTGCACGTGTAGAAGTGGGTGAAAAGAAGAAAAACCCCCTCGACTTTGCGCTCTGGAAGATGAGTAAGGAAGGTGAGCCATCGTGGGAGTCACCTTGGGGAAAGGGAAGGCCCGGCTGGCACATAGAGTGTTCTGCTATGAGTGCCAAGCATCTTGGAGAAACCTTTGATATCCATGGCGGCGGTAAGGACCTTATTTTTCCACATCACGAGAACGAAGTAGCGCAATCTCAATGTGCCAATGGAAAACCTTTTGCCAAATACTGGATTCATAATGGATTTGTAACGGTTAATGAAGAAAAAATGTCGAAATCTCTTGGCAATTTTTTCACTATTCGGGACCTTTTAGGCCGCTATCATTCCGAAGTTGTCAGATTGTTCCTGCTCACAACTCACTACAGAAGCCCCATCGATTACTCGGATCAAAACCTGAATGAAGCTGAAACGGCTCTGGAGAAAATCTATTCGACACTCAATGCAATTAACGCTATTTTAAGTGAGGGGTCGGAAAACGTTCTGAGTGGTCATAGAGAGGGTGAAGGTGTCGATGCTGAAGCAGAGGACATGATAAATTCCCACTCAGAAAGATTCTGTGCAGCAATGGATGATGATTTTAATTCCGCCCTTGCAATTGCGGCCATGTTTGACACGATACGAGCAATTAATCGTTGGATAAATGCGTCAGGTTTTATAAGAAGTCCTGCCGCACTGGAGATTTTAACTCAAGCAAAGGATAGACTGGTTGAAACAGGAAATGTCCTGGGAATGCTTGAAGCAGAACCGGTTAAATTTCATGATGTATTGCAAAGAAAACGTAAAAAAGATCATCAACTTGATGCCGGGGAAGTTGATGGTTTAGTTGCTGAAAGGTGGCAAGCCCGTTTGAATAAAAACTGGAAAAGGTCCGATGAAATAAGAGATCGACTGGCTTCAATGGGTGTAATTTTAAAAGACGGTGCTGAAAGTACTTCATGGGAAGTTAAACGATAGCCTAAAATAATGCGCTGCAATACATCTAATTTGTGAAAAAAGGTTCTAATTTGCTGCTTATAGAACTGTTGGATTGTATCATAGGTTTCGGAATAAATTGAAAATAATAAGATTAAAGAAGGCAGATAATAACAAGGTGAGGTGGTGGGGTATGTCCAGGCTTAATTCTCAGAAAGGTGCACTCTCATTAGGGGGCATAATATTCTTATTAATTATTGCAGTTGCAGCATACGTTGGCATAAAGATGGCCATACCACTAATACAATATGGTCAGGTAAAAGAGCTTTTCAGAACAAAGGTTGCTCGTTTGAAGGTAGAGGCGGCGGACAAAATAAAAAAAGAGGTTTATGAAAATTTGAAGGAAATGGACGTAACATTACACGTCGATTATGAATACGAAGAGGAGGGGCTGCACATCATTATAGAGGAGGGGAAGCCTGCCATTATGAAGGCAAGCTATTCTGAAGATGTTGATTTTCCGGGAGGCTATAAATATACCTACACTTTCAATCCCATCATGGAGTCACCTACAATAGTTAACCCGCGATAATTTAGATCAACTCCCACTGCGCGCGCAGGTATATTGACTCCCAAG
>JADFVM010000216.1 GCA_015222555.1 Pseudomonadota bacterium | reverse complement strand
GGACATCTTTTTAGTTTGTCAAATGCCATATCGAGCAGCCCCTGACTCTGGAATGAAAGGGCAAGCATCTTGTTAGACTCAATGGTCTCCTGGTCCATCATGTCTTTATTACGAATGAGCCTCTTTATGACACCCATTGAAATATAGCCAAAAATAAGCAGGAAGGTGGGATAGACCATTGAAAGCCAGAGACCATGTTCAATAAAGAGGTAAATGGTAAGAATGCTCCAGATAATGGAAAAGGCAAATATGCTGGCAATAGCGGCCCTCCGGCTCAACCTGTGGGCGAAAAAGGCCAGAAAGAAGCCTATAGCAATAATCACTCCCGCTTCGATGGGGAATGCCCATGGCGGTCTCATGAGATGATTGCCGTTAATGATGTTTTCAATCACATTGGCTGTAATAAGGAGGGAGTCCTGCCCTGCCATCCCCAACACCTCTGAATGCATGAGCCGCTCCCGGCCATTTAATCCGACGAGGACAATCCTGTCTTTAAATTTTTCGGCAGGAATCTTTTCTTCCATTACTTCATGGAAGGAATACCGGGAAAAGCTCTTCGGCTCGTTGAAGCTGATCAGCATGGAATTGTCATCCCCCGTGGGGATTTCCAATGTATCTATCTTCAGACCATGCCGTGTGCGGATGCTGTCAAGATTTTTAACCGGTTTGACAGGACTGTTCAAGTACAAAGCCGCCACCTGCAGGCTGAAGGAAGGGTAAAAACTGCCTTTATAATCAATGAGAAGATACTCTCTTCTCATCTTGCCGTCTTCGTCGGCAATACGGTTGTTGTGACCGATGGCTCTGGATTTTTTTGCTATTTTACCTATGGGCCCTCTGACCTCGTTACCATAAACATGTGAGGCCTCCATTCCTCCGTCATGAAGCCGTTTCAACATCTTTACAAGATCTGATTCCCGAGCCCCCTTAAGACGTTGCAGCGAGAAGTGCATCGGCATGACAACGTTACGTGCCGATTTCACCGCTGTGGCCAGCGCCTTGTCTTCGTCAAGCTTTTCCCCTACTTCCTTCAGTCGGGCTATGAAGGGAGAAAGCGCCTTTTTTTTCTTTGACCCCTTCTTTTTAAAATCATCAATGAGTAGAGCAATCTCCTTGTGGATTAAATCGGAAGAGGCCTCAGCATAGAGCAGATCAAGTCCTATCACTGTAGCTTCATAGGAATTAAGAAGGGAAATCAAATCGGCGATACGCGTACGGGGCCAGGGCCAGGCACCCAGCTTTTCAATGCTTTCATAATCGATATCGACTATAACAATGGGAGAAGCCGGCAACTTTCTGCGCAGGTCGGAGCGAAAGTCATAGGAATTTATTTCAAAGGATTTGAAGGGCTGCCATCCAAGACTGTAAAAGAGGAGGATGATAAGGGTGAGGCAAAGAGCCAATACCCACTCTTTGGCAATAAACAGAATTAAGGCACGCATATACAGCAATGATAACAGATAGGCTTCCTTCCTTCAACACGAATAGTCAGAAGCATGAATAAGGGTGAACAAGGATAACTATTCTTATTTTCCCCGTATCTCATAAAAAACTCTTGCCTGCCCCACAGAGAAACAACACCAGTAAATGCTGCCTTTTTACTCGTCAAATCTTCCACAGAGGCAGCCTCGTCACCTCATCAAAATGCCGTTCAAAGGCTTCCCCTTCAAAGGAATGAATAATAAATTCGCAGGCAAAAATGATTGTCCCAGGCGCCAGATGACCCCCGAAGCACTGGCCGGCATTGTCGGAAAGGGTGACATGTGCATGAACAAAAGGCGTCCCCTCTTTAAGAGATATGTTTCCTTTTAAAGCCGTGATCTCAAGTGGTCCATTCAGGTCAAGAAAGGCATATTCTCTCTTTGACTGGTCATAATATCCAACTTTTCCCTTTTTTATAGCCCCAATGGCCTCAACACGGCCAAGGGTGATCCCTTCTTTAATGCAGACCGCCGTCAGCTCCTCAAGAAGGTCCGCATCATGGCTTAACCTGCCCATATAGATTTTTGAAGATTTGACTTTCCTGTAATCTGCCATATAAGCTCCTTTTTCTTTTTCAAATAAACTGCTTGCTTGAAAACATATAGAATTTTTTCTGGTTATTCTATAAGGTTACAAAAAATAGAATTTTTGATACACTTCTACATGGTTACCGGATACGTATCATTTGTCAAGATCAAGAAGGTCAAAAGATTTACGCGAAGACCTACTGCTACAAGTCGAACGCGTAAACCTGCAGCTTCATACGATATTGCTCAAAAAATCCCTTCCCGAGGGAAACCCATTGAGAGGAAAAATGGATAACAAAAGGACACGCCTTTATCTCCTTCGCCACGGAGAGACAGAAAATTATGATGGTGAGTTTGTTTTTAGCGGTCACGTTGATCTGGATGTAACAAAAAACGGCGAGGAACAACTAGCCCTTCAGGCTGAAAGGCTGAAAGGCAAACCGATAAAAAGGGTTTATGCCAGCGACCTTCAAAGGTCATACAAAGGGGCAAAGGCAATTGCTGCGCCTTTGTCTGTCGATGTCGTTCAGGATGCCAGGTTCAAGGAGATCTGTTCCGGCAGATGGGACGGTCTCACATACAGCCAGGTGGCCGAAAGGTATCCCGAAGAATGCGAACTGCGCTATAAAGATCTTGTGAATTTCAGAATTAAGGAGGGCGGTGAAAATCTGCTGGATGCAAAAATGCGTGCCATGGCAGCTCTTTCCGACATTGTGAATAAACACCCCGGGGAGGAGATTGCCCTTGTTGCCCATGGCGGTATCAACAGAGTCATTCTCAGTGAAACGCTTGGGCTCGATCTGAACAATATATTACGCCTTGAGCAGGATTTCGGCTGCCTTAATATTATTGAGTTTTATGACTCAACAGCATTAGTAAGATTGATTAATTTGAAACCTTCTTTTTAGCAAACAGGGGATAGCAGTGACTGAATTAGAGCCCAGCCATCGCTGACTGCGGCATGGATGGGGATAATCTCATTCGATGATTTTGTTAATAGGTGGGAAAAACTGATCTTTTGAAAAAGTATGAGATAGAAAGTTGGTAAGTGGCTGAAAAAATCAACAAAAATCCTAAAATATATTTTGTTTAGTTCACAAAGCAACGAATTTATGTATCGAACAATTTAAGGATTATCATTGAAATCACAGGGTTTCCTACAGGTTCCAATTCCATCGCCGTGGCGCCGGCCATTAAACCCATCACAACCATCTGCACCGCATCTGCCAACTCGTATTTTGCATTGGGAGAGCGGTCTGCTTTTATCCCGGATCTAATTCTCTCCCTGAAATTGATCTTATTCATGAAGTTTAATACGGGTAACCTCCATAAGTTGTTAGCCCTTTAGCCGTTATTTCTACTTTTATTTTGGGCTGTTTTTCTCTTTTCTCTGTGCTATTTTCTTCATGGAAAAGGTGACTCTCCTTTGGGATTGTATTGGCGTATAACCTATTGGAGATTCTACCTTTCCCGACTTTTTACCGCAATCTGCTTACTATCACTTGCAGGATTTAGGTTCCACTATCTCGATTCATAAAAAAATTGCAAAAAACAGCTGTTTTTAATACTATATGAGGAATTTACTTTTGTTCAGGCATGGAATAGTTGCTTTCCTATGCCTCTTTCAAATTAACGGAAAATCCTGCCAGGAAGGGAAAGCTTTTCAGAATGCCTAGTCATAATTCAAGATCTAGCCATATTGTATGGATCGTCAGTTTTCTCCTATTGACTTCTTTTTTATTCATCTCATCCTCAGCGAATGCCTTCGAAAAAATTGATTTTCTTTTCCAAATTGGGCCGGACATTGACGGCAACAAGAAGAACAACCTGAAATCCCCTTCCGATGTAGCGGTTTCCAAGTCAGGCACCATTTATCTGACAGATAGGAATAACAACAGAATTGTCAGCTTTAGCTCGAAGGGAAAGCTGCTGCAATCTTTTGGTAACCGTGGAAGCAAGAATGGAGAATTCAATAAACCCTGG
The DNA here is from genome assembly GCA_015222555.1 of Pseudomonadota bacterium. Taxonomy (GTDB): domain Bacteria; phylum Desulfobacterota; class JADFVX01; order JADFVX01; family JADFVX01; genus JADFVM01. Next base: position 3,646 of record JADFVM010000216.1, on the reverse strand, counting down.
GGCATTGCCATTGCACAAAACGGTAACATTTATATCGCTGATACCGGTAATGACAGAGTCCAGGTCTTTAATGAAGAGGGGCACTTTCTATTCTCCTTCGGCGATGGTGAAAGTGGAAGGGGTAAGCTTAATTCACCAAAAGGGATTGAAATTGACTCTCAGGAAAGAATTGTAATTGCGGATAGTGGTAACAAGTCTATCTGTTTCTTTACCATGGATGGTATTTTCCTTGCCAGGCATGGTGCTGGTGGAAGAGACACTGGCCAGCTTGAAAAGCCCACGGGAATAGCAGTGGATAAAGAGGATAATATTTACGTGTCCGATGAAAAGACTGCCAGAGTTCAGGTCTTTGATCATGCCATGCAAGTCCTAATGTATTATGAAAAGAAGGATAAAAAAGACAAAACCTTTGGTTCTCCCATCGGCATGGAGGTGGACCGCTTTGGTTATGTCCTGTATGCAGATGCATTAAACAACAAGATTCAGCAGATAGATCCCTCGGGCACGATAAATTCACCCTTTGGCAGTCAGGGAAGCGGCAGAGGGCAGTTTAACGGCCTTCAATCCATTCATTTTCATGAAGAGGCTGATCGCCTCTATGTGGCAGACGCCAAAAATAACAGAATACAGGTATTTAAGACCACGCTTACAGAGGGGCTTGTACCGCTCAGATCCGCTGCCGACCGTCTAAGAATAGATCTGGGCAAAGCGATTCCCCACCTTGCAAATGACATCGCCATCACTGATAAGGGGGATGTCTACCTCATTGATTCAAAGAAGGGGGTGGTAACACTTCTGGCTGAGGATGGCACGAAAGTAAAGACGGAATTTGGCCTTAATGAAAAGGGGGAAAAACTTATGGGCCAGCCGGAAAGTATCATCTATACGAAAGAAGGCAAGCTATACATCTCAGATTCCAAAAATTCCAGGATTCACGTTTTTAATGACCGTGGGGAGAAGCTGTTTGACTTTGGCAAATCAGGAACCAAAGATGGCTATTTCAAAAAACCGGCGGGAATCGTCGCCAGCGGAGAAAAGATAATTGTTGCCGACAGTGGGAACAATCGAATCCAGATTTTTAATAAAGATGGTATTTTCTTAAGTCAATTTGGCAAAAAGGGTAAATCAGCGGGCGAGTTGTATATGCCTGTCGATGTGGCAGTCAATTTTAAGGAAGAGCTTTGGGTTGTTGATTCCTCCAACAGCCGGATTCAGATTTTTGACCTTAATGGGAAGTTTATAAAAAGCTTTGGAGAAAAGGGAACAGACAGTGGGCAATTTTATAAACCAAAAGCCATTGCAATCGATGATGACGGAAATGCATATATTCTGGATGGAAAAAAAGGTGCAAGAGTGCAGGTTTTCGATAGCTCAGCGAAGTTTCTCTACTCTTTTGGAAGTCCGGGAAAGAATATCAATCAGTTGAATAAAGCATCAAATATTTCATTGGCCCCCATAAAAGGTACAAAGCTGTTTATTTCTGATGCCGGAAATGAGCGAATTCAAAGGATCAAGCTGAGGCAAGTGCCGTCTATCCCGGGGGGCTTGTATATCGCGGGAAATGAAAAAGGTTCGGACTTGCACTGGGAAAAGAATGATGATTCCTATCTTAGAGGTTACAGGGTGTATGCCAAAAAGAGTAATGATGAGAACTTTAAACTTCTCGGGAATACAAAAGAGAACCGTTTCCATGTCGATTATTCATCAGGAAATGGGGAATATGTTTTTGCCGTCTCCTCTCTTTCCAATGGAGAATTGGAAAGCCCTTTATCCACATCAGCAACAGATTTTTTTCATGTCGGCTATGAGAAATATCTTCAAGGTGACTTTAAAGGTGCTGTTAATGAGCTGAAACGGGTATCCGGCAATAATGAGCCCGACGGAAAGTCTCTACTATATCTCGGCAAATCATATGTTGCATTGAAGGAGCATGAAAAGGCCGCGGCCACATTCAAATCTCTTTCCGGGCTGGAGGGCTTCAACCTGGTGGGACGTTACAGGCTGGGTGAGACTTGCCTGTTAGCCCAGAAACATGATGCCTCTCTTAAGGTCTTTGAAGGAATTCTGAAAGACGATCCGAAACAGGTGGAGGCGAAAAAATTCATAGGGCGGATATACTATGAACAAGAACTCTTTCAACCTGCATTGCAGACTCTGAAGGAGGCTGTAAGTGAAGGTTTGAAAGATGACGGTGCTTATGAAATGCTGGGAAGCATCTATCTCAAATCCAAACTGCTGAGTAAAGCCAAAGACTCGTATGAAAAGGCCTTAAAGCTGAACCCGGATTCTCCTCTTCTTCATAAGGGGCTTGCCAAGGTTTATGAGGCCGACGGGAAAAGGTCTCTGGCAATTAAGGGTTATAAAAAGGCGTTGAGTTACAACCTTAAGGATGAAGGCAGCTACCTCAAGCTAGCCAATCTTTATATCCCAACAAAACAGCTTTCAGCGGCCGATGAGGCGGTAAAAAATGTCATAGATCTGTCACCGGAAAATATCGAGGCTCTTCACCTGCGTGGTCAGATCATGCTGCTCAAGGGGCGCTATGAAGATGCCGTTGTCGCTTTCCAGAATGTGCTTTCCTCCAGGAAAGGCCATCCGGGGGCCTTGCTTAATTTATCGAGGGCCTACATTGAAATCGGGCAGAAAGGTGAAGCCATCAGAGCCCTCACACAATTAGCTGATGTGACACCTGAAAATGCGGAAGTATTTATGCTCCTGGGTAATTTAAATAATAAGAAAGGTGCAAAGGATGAAGCACTTAAAAATTTCAGATCATGTATCTCGGCTGATCCAGACCACCTGGAATGCCATAAAGCGGCGGCTGCAAGCTATCTGGAGGAAGGGAAGCTGGAAAATGCTGCAAGCCACCTTTCTGAAATAGTAAGGCTTTTGCCCAATGATGCACGGGCAGAAATTTCGCTGGCAAAGACATTAAATCAGCTGGGGAAAATGGGAGAGGCTATCGTTCACCTGGAAAATGCCATAAAAATAGACAATAAAAATTCAGAGGCGAGGTATCATCTGGGAACAATTTTTATGAAAAACAAGCAGATGACTAAGGCGATGACTCACCTGAAAAAAGCAGTCAGCCTGTCATCTAAAATTGCAGACTATCATAATGCCTTGGGATTGGCCTACCTGGACCAGATAAAGGTGGACGGCGCCATAAAGGAATTCAAGGAAGCCAATGACCTGGAAGAGCGCGAAGAGTTCAAGAAAAATCTCAACGCCGCCTATGCAAAGAAAAAGGAATTACTCGCCTCTGCTGAAGAGGCCCCGCCTGTTGAGATCTCAGAGATTGAGCTTGGCAAAACCTTTTCATCCATTTATAAGTATTATTCTGACAATGCTATGGGCAGTATTACAATCAGGAATAATAGTGATGAGCTTTTCAAAAACGTTAAGATCAGTGTAAATATAAAAAAATATATGGATTTTCCCTCTGAAAAAATGGTGGAGGAGTTAAGGCCCCACGAAGTCATAAAGGTAGAGGTGAAACCAACATTTAACAATGAGTTGCTCAAAATTACCGAAGATATCTCGGCGCAGGCTGAAATCAATGTAAAATATTTTTACCAGAAAGAGGACCGATTAGTCTCAAGAACGCAGCCCGTCACTATCTTTAACAGGAATGCCATGACCTGGG
>JADFVM010000215.1 GCA_015222555.1 Pseudomonadota bacterium | reverse complement strand
TCTTCAAGCCTTGTAATACCGCACACCTTCACCCTTATCATCCCAAAAGCACCTTGAGTTTTTCACCTGGATCCTCTTCTCTCATGAGCGCCTCGCCGATGAGAAAAGTATGTACGCCACCTTTAGCAAGAAAATCGATGTCATCTTTCGAGTTAATGCCACTTTCACTGACGACAATCCTGCCTTCAGGAATCCCTTTGGCAAGGTCTATTGTTGTGTTTATATCGGTGTTAAATTTTTTTAAGTCCCGGTTATTTATACCGATAATCTCGGCACCGATATTAAGCGCCTTTTTCAGGTCCTTTTTATTATGCACCTCCACCAGCACATCCATTTCAAGGGTAATGCTCAGGTCATAGAGATGCTTAAGCTCCTTTTCAGGCAGAACAGTGGCAATCAACAGGATGGCGTCAGCGCTGTATACACGGGCCTCAACAACCTGGTACTCGTCTATGATAAAGTCTTTCCTTAAAAGGGGAATGTCTACAACATGCCTTATCTGATTGAGGTATTCAATGTCGCCCTGAAAGAAGTGGCTGTCTGTGAGGACCGATATTGCGGCGGCGCCTGACTTTTCATAATTCTCAGCGATGGCGATATGATCAAAATCTTCACGTATTATACCCTTTGAGGGTGACGCCTTTTTGACCTCTGCAATGATTTTTATCCCATCCCCGGACAGTGCTTTTTTAAAGCCTATTGGAGGTTTTACATACTGAAGCTGTGAATTAATTGTCTGAAAAGGGATCTTTTTCTTGCGCTCTTCCAGCTCAACTCTTTTATAGTTGATAATGTCCGTCAGGTAGTTTGATTGCTTAAATTTTAACATGCTATCGATTTGTAATTTCTTTAAGTCGCGCCAGCTTTTCAAGGGCGGCACCTGAATCAACAACTTCAGCCGCCTTTACAAGTCCCTCTTTAAGATCAGCCGCCTTTCCTCCGACAACAATCGCTGCTGCGGCATTGAGTAAAGAGATATCTCTTTTTGGCCCTTTTTCGCCCTTAAGAATTTTGAGGGTAATGGTTGCATTTTCTTCTGCATCACCGCCCTTTAAATCATCAATATTGCATCGAGTTAGACCATATTCTTCGGGAACAAAGGTATAAGTCTTCACCTCCCCGCCCTTAACCTCCGATATTTTCGACTTTGTCGTCAATGTGATTTCATCAAGACCATCCATGCCATGAACCACCATGGCATGACGGCTTCCCATATTTCCAAGGACCTGTGCAAGAGGTTCGGTCAGAGCTTCATCGTATACACCCATGACCTGACATTGAGCGCCGGCTGGATTTGTGAGAGGCCCCAGGATATTGAAGATCGTCCTGATAGCAATTTCTCTGCGTGGACCGATGGCATATTTCATCGCGCCATGTAATAAGGGTGCGAAAAGAAAGCCGATTCCGATCTCTTTTATGCACGTTTCAACCGTTTCGACGTCTGATTCGATGTTAACGCCTAGGCTTTTCAAAACATCGGCACTTCCAGATTTGCTTGAAACAGACCGGTTGCCATGCTTGGCAACCTTAACTCCTGTACCAGCCACTATAAATGCCGCCGTTGTAGAAATATTGAAGGTTCCCGACTTGTCCCCCCCTGTACCGCATGTATCAACAATAGTTCCTTCACCGGCATCGATATGAAGCGCCTTTTCCCGCATCACTTTTGCAGCGCCGGTGATTTCCTCAACTGTTTCGCCCTTCATTCTCAAGGCCGTTATAAAACTCCCTATCTGGGCGTCACTGGCGCCACCGGTCATAATTTCTTCCATGACCTGAACCATCTTATCCTCGGTGAGATTTCTCCCCTCCACAACGGCCGAGATCGCCTTCTGGATCATTGTATTCCTCCGTTCTGTCAATATGAATAGTTATTAAATGTTACCTGGGATAGAAGGTTTGACAGATTATCATGACATGTGACGATTGTCAAAAAAGGAATGTACCGCCAAATTGATGGCCTTTTATATTACTTACCCGTTGATTGTCTATGAGTCCAGGTTTCTGAACTCAGGCATTTTACCTTTCTGAGCATAGAGGATAAAAAAATATATGTTCAACATCCATCTTTATGATAACATTGCCTTTATCTTAAAATGAGGAGGTAAACCGTGTCAGGACATAGCAAATGGAGCACCATTAAAAGAAAAAAAGGGGCTCTCGATGCAAAAAGAGGAAAAATATTTACCAAGCTTGGAAAAGAGATAATCGTTGCGGCAAAGATAGGCGGCGGGGATCCTTCCGGCAATCCCAGGTTACGGACTGCCATTGCAGCTGCAAAAGCTGAAAATATGCCCAAGGACAACATAGATAAGGCGATAAAAAAAGGAACGGGCGACCTTGAGGGCGTAAACTACGAGGAGTGTTCTTATGAAGGTTATGGACCGGGTGGCGTTGCCATTTTACTTGAAGTCATGACGGACAATAAAAACAGGACACTCCCGGAGATTCGAGCTGCCTTTAATAAAAATAACGGCAACATGGGTGAAAGCGGCTCCGTTGCATGGATGTTTGACAGAAAAGGGTTAATCGAAATCGATGGCGGCGTGACGACGGAAGATGACCTGCTGGAACTTACATTGGAAGCCGGTGCAGAAGACATCATATCGGAGGATGACACCTTTGAAGTATATACCGATCAAAGTGCCTTCGAAGATGTAAAAAAAGCGATTGAGGATGCAGGGATAACGCCTTTAAGCGCAGAAATCACAATGAGACCTCAAAATACTGTCAAACTTGAAGGCAAAGAAGCTGAACAGATGATCAGACTTATGGATAAGCTGGAAGACCTCGATGATGTGCAAAAAGTGTATGCCAACTTCGACATATCCGATGACGTTCTGGAAGCGATGGAGGCCTGACCGGGCATTGAGAACTCTCGGAATTGACCCTGGCACAAGGGTAATGGGATATGGCATCGTTGACGCAGTGGGAAACAGCTTGAAACATGTTGACAACGGCGGCATATTCACTGATTCGGCAGACCCCTTGAACAAGCGGTTGAAAGTCATCTATGATGAGATCTGCGGGATTATACAACAATACCGACCTGATGTTATTTCCATAGAAGACGTCTTCTACCATAAAAACATTAAAAGTGCGCTAAAGCTGGGGCATTCCAGAGGTGTTGCAATCCTTGCCGGTACTAACGCCGGCCTTGACATCTTTGAGTATACGCCCACTGCAATTAAATCAGCAGTCGTAGGTTATGGCAGAGCCGAGAAAGGACAGGTGCAACAGATGATAAAAGTGCTGCTCAAGCTGCCGGAGGTACCTCAGGCAGATGCTGCCGACGCGTTAGCTGCCGCAATTTGCCATATCAATACGGCAGGGACTACAAATCGAAGAAAAATGAATGAGATGCGATGATAGCCCACCTTTCCGGAAACCTCAAATATAAATCTATAGACAGCATTGTTTTAGATGTTAATGGCGTTGGATACGAGGTAAACGTCCCTTTATCCACCTTTTATTCTCTTCCCGATGAGGGGGGGAATATTGAACTTCTCATATACACCCATGTCAAGGAAGATGTATTAAAACTTTTCGGTTTTCTTGGCCGTAAAGAAAAGGAACTCTTTAAAAAGCTTTTATCTGTTTCAGGTGTGGGACCCAAATTGGCTCTCAATATCCTGTCTGGTATGGAAACAGATGCGCTGATCAAGGCCATCAAATCGGGAGATGTCGTACGCATGAACTCCATCCCCGGCGTTGGCAAGAAGACGGCCGAGCGATTAATTCTGGAGTTAAAGGATAAGCTTAAGTATGCCACGGAACAGTCAGATACAACGGCTGATATTTCATATCAAAAGGGTGACCTATTCGATGACACCCTTTCCGCTCTGACCAACCTTGGATATAAAAGGGGCGACGCGGAAAAAGCAGTAGACCGCTTAAGAGGTGACAATGCTGAAAAAGAATGGACCGTCGAGAAGCTCCTAAAAGAAGCGCTTCAGCTATTGGTAAAATAGGGCAAGTAAACTTATAAAGGAATTTAATCAACCTTGGATGAAAGAATAATCAGCCCCGCCATTTCCGAAGACGACACCAATTATGATGCGTCATTGAGGCCTAAAAACCTGAGCGAATACATAGGCCAGGAAAAGGTGAAAGAGAACCTGTCCATCTTTATTGAAGCGGCAAAAAAACGGGAAGATGCCCTCGATCACGTCTTGCTCTACGGCCCTCCGGGCTTAGGAAAAACCACCCTTTCCTGTATCATCGCTTCTGAATTGGGCGTTAATATCAAAACAGCATCGGGCCCATCCATAGAAAAAGCAGGCGACCTTGCCGCCATCCTTACCAATCTTGAAGAATGTGACGTCCTCTTCATTGATGAAATTCACCGCTTAAGTACCGTCGTTGAAGAGATCCTTTATCCGGCGATGGAAGACTTTCAGCTGGACATCATGATCGGACAGGGTCCCAGCGCCAGAAGCATAAAACTCGATCTGCCCCGTTTTACACTCATTGGCGCAACAACAAGGGCCGGGCTGCTCTCATCTCCTCTTAGAGATCGTTTTGGCGTTATCTTCCGGCTGGAGTTCTACACCCCCCGGGAACTATCGACCATTGTCAAGCGATCTGCCGATCTTTTAAAAATGGATATTGACAACGATGGCGCATATGAGATAGCGAGGCGTTCAAGAGGCACCCCCCGCATCGCCAACCGCCTGCTGAGAAGAACCAGGGATTATGCCCAGGTAAAGGCAGACGGCATTATTACCAAAAAAGTCGCCGACGAAGCACTTAAGATGCTGGAAGTTGATACTAACGGCTTTGATGTAATGGACAGAAAACTGCTGTTAACAATTATCGAGAAGTTTCGTGGAGGGCCGGTCGGTCTCGACACCCTTGCAGCCGCCATCAGCGAGCAAAGGGATACCATTGAAGATCTTTATGAACCCTATCTTATCCAGGAAGGTTTTTTAAACCGCACGCCCAGGGGCAGAGTTGCCACAGAAAACGCCTATAAGCATTTCGGCATGCCTATGGATGAGGAGACTCAAAGACGTTTATTTTAAGATAACATTATGGAGAACTACAATGGACCCCGATGATGGTGTGCAACTTTTTTTTGAGGATTTAATATGAGGTAAGTATATTGACAGGATCAACATGATTTGCAGGATTTAAACCTAAAACCTGTTTTTTGCTTTTAACATTAAGAAACCTCTAAAAAATCAAATCTTGTCATTCCCGCACCCTCAGGGCATAAATTACAGCGGGAATCCAGTCAAAGCATATAGGCATCAGAGTGGCATCGCCCATCATTAAACTGTCACATTCATCCATCGTTGTGGGTTTCAGGTATCAAATTAATTTCTTCTTTAAGAGAGGAAGGTCTTCTTTGGCCGTTTTCCATACGGCCATAATGTCCACACCAAAATAGTCATGAATTAACTTATCCCGCATGCCTGCCATATCCTTCCAGGGAATATCACTATAATTTGCTCTCGTTTTTTCTGACAGTTTCTTTGTTGCTTCACCGATAATCTCAAATTGTCTGATGACAGCATCCTGTGTTATTCGTGATTCAGAGAATCCCTTTTCATCCATAGTAGAGATGTACTCTTCGATCTGGTCAATAGCGTCTATCAATATGTCGAAGGTAGATCGAATCGTCTTTCTTCACTGATAAATCACCTTTAATTCTGATTTGATCTGATCAATAAGGTAGGGGCTGACAGACTGTTCAGTCAGCAGGTCGACTTTAATTCCCGTTCTTTCTGTTAATTCCCTTTCAATCTGCACAAGTGTAAGAAGGCTTTGCTGATCCTTGAAATGAACCAGTAAGTCAAGATCGCTTTCTGCATTTGCCTCTTCTCTTGCAAAGGAACCAAAGATCCCGATTCGGTCAGCACCGTACTGTTCAAGGACAAAAATAATTTTTTCTTCCAGGTCACTAACATTCATCTAACAATACCTCTTTTAAACATATTTTACCCGAAGCGAATCAATATACAAGGATTATTTGCAGAATAGAGAGATCCTGGGCCAGGCTTGCAAGTTTATTGATGATGGTGTGCAACTTTTTTTGAGGATTTATGTGGGATGGGAAATCTATTTTCTTTTGACGGGATCTACGGGATTTAAACCTAAGACCTCTCTTTTGTTTTGGCTCTAGACTATCAGGATAGCATCTGATAATCTAGAAATATGTTTATAAACAATAAGTTAAGCAAGTACAAAATTGAAAAAATTATTGAGTGCTTTTGTATTGATATTGAGGCGTCCAAAACTGCTCAACTTTTGAAGCTGAACAGAAAAACGATTTAACACAGGTTGCTCATAATGTGCACAAATTAATACTATATGCTTTTTTTGACAGGATTAACAGGAGCTGCAGGGTTTAAACCATAAAACCTGTCTTTTGCGTGTGACTTTATCTTTTATCCTGTCTTTCCTGTTGATCCCGTCTAACATATTTTTCTTTGACAGGATTGCGGGATCAACCTGAGATTGCTTCGTCGCAATTAGCCACCTCGCAAAGACAGAGAATTCTATTCCTTACCCCTTACCCCATAATTCCTAATCCTTCTCTCATCCGTCGAAGTAGATCGCAAGCGCAGAACAACTCCTTAACAAAAAACTTGATGGAATACCGAGCCTCTGTTAACATTTGGATTGAGGTTAAAGCGATGCGTCTATTAAAGAACTTGAAAGTTACAGAAAAAGAACAGAAGGAAGTTATCTGCAATATAGAGGCTTTCCTGAATCAGGAAAAATCAGTACTATATTCCTATATTTACGGCTCATTCATCGAGGGCAAGGGTTTTAACGATATTGATATTGCTATTTACGTTGATGAAGAATCTATGAGTGAAGATAATCTTCTTCAATGTCAGCTGGAACTTGGCGTAAAACTGGAAACTCTGCTGCAGAAATATCCCATTGATTGCCGGCTATTGAATCAGGCCCCCCTTTCTTTCAGGTTTTCAGTCATAACAGAGGGTGAACTTATCTTTTCAAGGAACGAAAATAAGAGGATATCCTTTGAAACTCTGACGAGAAGCCGCTACTTTGATTTCAAACCGCATC
>JADFVM010000214.1 GCA_015222555.1 Pseudomonadota bacterium | reverse complement strand
ATCATGTCTTGCACCTTCATTTCTGAAAGACCAAAGGTGTGAAACATCTTTGACGCTATTTCACTTGTCACAGAGAGTTCTTCCTTAAGTTCGGGAATGAGGACGTCATCAAAAATTTTCGCCAACTCCTTCGGCACACCGGGCAGGAAGATAAGGAGTTTGCCCTTATGGTGAATTTTGTATGCGCAGGCGGTGCCGGTAGGATTATTAATAATTACGGCCTTTTGCGGGATGAGGGACTGCCTTTCCTGAGAGGGGTGCATTTCCTTTCCTCTTGCCGCCATGATTTCCCGGATATGCTCCAGTGCCTCATTGGAAATGACAAGCCGTGTTCCTGTCACCTTTGCGGCAATTTTGGAGGTAATGTCATCTGATGTGGGGCCCAGACCGCCGGCAACAATAATGAGGTGGGTACCAATGGCCTTTAAGGCCGAATTAATTGCCTCCTCAATGGACCACTCATGGTCTCCAACAATGGAAATCTTGGACACCCTGATGCCCAGGCCAAGCAGTTTTTGAGCGATGAATGGCCCGTTAACATCATCAACATCGCCTGAGGTTAATTCACTTCCAACGAGAATGACCTCGGCGCTTTCAGTATTACTCATATTTTATTCCAATATTAAAAGAGATTAAAAAATCCCATTACAATAAGGATCTGAAGTGTGATGTTAGCATAGATGCCTGCCACCACATCATCCATGACAACACCGACTCCACCACCCATCTTTTCCATGGCAGATGCCGGATAAATCTTTGTTATATCAAAAAACCTGAAGAGTAAAAAGCCGGCGATTATATAGGTCCATCCAAAGGGAACGAGAAACAGGGTAATGATGAAACCGATAATCTCATCGATGACGATAAAGCCGCTGTCTTTTTTGTTGAAAATCTTTTCCGCCCGACCTGAGCTCCAGAAGGAGATGGGCAGAAGAACTAAAATGACGATCAAGTAAAAAGGGGAGGTCAAATAGGATAAAAGAAGATATAGAGGAATGGCGGCCAATGTGCCGGCTGTTCCGGGCGCAAAAGGCGAGAATCCGCTGTAGGCGCCTGTCGCAATAAAGGTAACCACTTTATCCAAAAAAAAACTCCGAAATACTATATTTTCCCCCTGAAATAGTAGTTGTTAAGTCCTTGCCTGTCAAGTAGATTATGGGTGCTTAAGGGGTGTGAAAAAAAGCAGTCTGCACGTATGGTTGGTGGCGTATCTACCCTTAGCCTGCTCGCAGCCACGAAGGGGAATGAGCGATGTATGAGAGGCAGCCTTTACAGCGATTAAACCTCTCCTTTATTCCTGGCATTTTAAAAGCCAGTCTCTTCTCATTTGCCCCAAAAGTTGTGTATACTAATCATGGTGATATGTGCTAAATATCGATGGGGAAGAGAAAGGAGAAAAGCGTGTCTGAAAATTCAGCACTGGAAAAAGAAATCGAAGACATCGGCGGGGAGATATTTAAGGCCATCAAAGGCGACATCCCTTCCTTTTTTGACAGGTCACACTGGAGCGGCAAACTGATGGCCTGGGCCATGAAAGATGAACGCTTCAAGGTACAGCTCTTTCGTTTTATTGATGTGCTGCCTTCCTTAAGGTCAGACAGTGATGTGCTGAAACTTCTGAAGGAATATTTTTATGGCAAGGAAGATCTTCTGCCTAAAAGCCTGAAGCGCTGGATGCCGGAAAAAGGCCTGCTGGGAAGGATTGCCGGTAAAACGCTCAAAATGAACATGGAATCTCTGGCAAAGCAGTTTATCGCCGGCGAAAACAGCAAAGCTGTCTTGAAACCGATTGAGACTCTAAGAAAGGAGGGCAGGACCTTCACCGTTGATCTTCTTGGCGAAGCGGTATTGAGCGATGAGGAAGCCAGGATTTATCAGGAGAGATACCTTACCCTCATAGGCAGGTTGAATGAAATTGTCAACAGCTGGCCGGAGGTAAAAATTCTTGACCAAAACAGTGTTGGGATGATACCTCGTGTTAACATTTCTCTAAAAATATCTTCATTCTATTCGAATCTTGATCCCCTCGACTTTGACGGATCCATTGAAGAGGTTAAAAAAGGGCTTCGTCCTATTTTTGAAAAAGCCATGAATGGGGGTATTTCTATTACCTTTGATATGGAGCATTACCAGCTCAAGGATATTACGCGGGCTATTTTTAAAAGCATGCTTGAGGAATATGATGACTTTAACTTTGCAGGGATCGCCATACAGACCTATCTTAAAGATTGCGGAGACGACCTGAAGGAGCTGATCAATTGGGCAAGAGAGCACAAAAAGACCATCAGTGTGCGCCTTGTCAAAGGCGCCTACTGGGATTATGAAAAGGTAATCAACAGGCAAAAAAGCTGGCCCATTCCTGTTTATGAGACCAAGGTTGAAACGGACAGCAATTTTGAAGAGATGACACGATTGCTTTTAGATAACATCGACGTCATCAGGCCGGCCATTGCAAGCCACAATGTGAGAAGTATTGCCCATGCAATGGCTTATGCAGAAAGCAAGGCCATCCCGAAAGAGGGGATAGAATTCCAGGCCCTGTTCGGCATGGCGGAACCTGTGAAACGGGCCGTTACTAATCTCGGCTATCGAGTCCGGGAATATATGCCCGTTGGCGAGTCTTTACCCGGCATGGCCTATCTCGTGCGGCGCCTCCTTGAAAACACGTCCAATGAGTCTTTCTTGCGGCAGTCCTTTGCCGACGATGTTGATTTTGATGCCCTCATGGCTAAGCCCGAAATAACCGTTCATGGGAAGGAAGAAAGGATCGGGGCTGGAGAAGAAGGAAGAGGGGAGACGAGAAGAGGGGAATTCACAGCCTTTTGCAATCTGCCGCTTACCGATTTTTCAAAGGAAGAGATGCGGGAGAGCTTCAGGGCTGCCCTTGTCACAGTAAGAGAGGAGTCGGCAACGCGGGATAAGATTCCCTGTGTCATTGGTGGGGAGAAGGTCTTGACGGATGATGAAATCATTTCGAGGAATCCTGCCAAAGTTGAAGAGGTCGTGGGCATCGTCTCTTCCGCCTCTCGGGAAGATGCGGAAAAGGCCGTCAAAATAGCGCGGGCAACAATTGACGAATGGCGCAATACCGATCCCCAGGTTCGGGCAAACTATCTCTTTGATGCCGCCAACTGGATTGAGGAAAGGAAAATTGAAATTGCGGCGCTTCAGGTTCTTGAAGTTGGAAAAAACTGGCGTGAGGCCGATGCCGACGTGGCTGAAGCGATTGATTTTCTAAACTATTATGGTGAAGAGATGGTGCGCCTGTCCCGGCCGGAGCGGCTGGGCGATCTGCCGGGCGAAGTGAACTATCACTATTATCTGCCGCGGGGTGTCTGTGCCGTCATCTCACCCTGGAACTTTCCCCTGGCCATCGCCTGCGGCATGACCGCTGCCGCGCTGGTGTCAGGAAACAGCGTCATTTTAAAACCCTCCAGTCAGTCGCCAGTCACTGCCTATAAGCTGATGGAATCCTTTGAGGCGGCCGGCCTGCCAAAGGGAGTTTTGCAGTTCCTGCCGGGGCCGGGGCGTGAGGTAGGAGACTGTCTGGTAGAAAATGTTGCTACAGATATTATTGCCTTCACCGGCTCCATGGAGGTGGGCCTTGGTATTGTAGAACGGGCGGGGAAAACCCTGCCGGGCCAGAAAAACGTGAAGAAGGTCATTGCCGAGATGGGCGGGAAAAATGCCATCATCGTCGACGGAAGCGCCGATCTGGACGAGGCGATCAAGGGTGTCATCGATTCCTATCTCGGTTTTCAGGGCCAGAAATGTTCTGCCTGTTCACGGGCAATCGTTTTGGAGGAGGTTTACGATGCCTTTCTGGAGCGGTTGAAAGAAGCGGTAAAAAGTATCACCATCGGTTCACCCGAAATTCCCGGTAATATCATGGGGCCTGTCATCGACAGTTCTGCTCTCCATAAGATTAATAAATATATCGAGATAGGAAAAGGAGAAGCGACACTTTCCTATCTCTGCGAATCTGTCCCTGACGAGGGATATTTTGCAAGTCCCGCCATATTCAGTGATGTCACGCCCGATAGCCGACTGGCCACTGAGGAGATTTTCGGGCCTGTCCTGTCAGTGATCAAGGCAAAAGATATAGACCATGCCATTGAGATAGCCAACGCCACAGCCTATGCACTGACAGGGGGCATCTTTTCAAGAAGTCCTTTAAATATCAATAAGGCAAGTCATAAATTGATGGTGGGCAATCTCTATATTAACCGTAAGATCACAGGCGCCCTGGTGGGTCGGCAGCCCTTTGGCGGATTCGGTATGTCCGGCCTTGGTTCCAAGGCGGGCGGGAAGGATTATCTCCTTCACTTTATGAACCCAAAGTGTATTACGGAAAACAGTTTGAGGAGGGGCTTTGCACCGGAGATAGAGTAGAGTTTTTAGATGACGGTCTCGTTACGAGATGGTGGGTTATTTGTTTCAGTACCCTACTACTAAACAATTTTCATGCTGGGTTAATTTGAGGATTAGTGGTTGAAAGTGAGGAGTATGCCACTATCCTTTATGGCTGTATCACACAAAGTCAATAGTCAAGTGTGGAATTCTGGGGACAAAACACTGAATTATTGGGAGTTCGGTATTGTGGCCCCGGAACTCCTGTGGCGTGATTCTTAACCTTAATTTGCTCTTACTTAAATAAATTGAAGATAACACTTGAAACAGTAGAGAAAAGATCATTATTGAGATCAGTGTTGTGTAGATTTGTTGTGCCGGCATCGTAGGGGGACTGGAAAGGCGTTCTTTTACTTGTTGCAGTTTTTTTTGACGTTCTCTTTTTTTCTTCCTCCACTCTTTTATCATGCAGTAGTCTGCCACCAGCTTTTCTCCATTCCATCAGTTGCTTTAACTGGCCGCCCTCAAGCCATATCCCATGCGCTTTGCACCGGTCTATAATGACGCCGCTCCTTTTGGCAAAATTAAGCCTGTTCATTATCTTTGAGCAGACGGGACATTTAACATACTGAATATTTGTAGACTGGCGGGAACGGTCTTTGATGATCTTGTCCAAGCCTTTGTAGTCGATTCGAAAGACGTTGATGACACTCTTGTCTATGAGGGCCTCCAACTCAGCGGGATCAAAAAAAAGACCCATACATTTATCACACCGCTCTATATAGTATTTCCCATCCCCTGCGACATTGATGGTTTGCATAGAGATGCTGCACGCGGGGCAAATCCTTTCTGAGTCCGGTTTTGTGACGGTATACTCGTGGATGCCCTTGAGGTCCACGTCATTGCGGGTACTGCAATATTTACAGATAGTCGTGTGAACAGGCATAGGGGCTGAACAGTGTGTACAATTGGGCATAGCAAATGAAGGACAATAAAATGAATTAGTTGATAAGACCTTTACATTCTGTCCAGTATCTCCTTCTTCTTAAAATCATATTCTTCTTGTTTAATAAGATCAGCATCGAGCATGTCTTTAAGTTTTTTGAGTAGAACAATGGGGTCCCCTTTTTCCGGTGAAGCGGGTTGACCTTTCCCAGGATTAAGGGTGTCAGTCATCATCTGGCCAAATCCGATTCCGGCGCCTATCCCCATACCAACACCGGCCCCGCCCCCTTCGTTTTTTGCCGCTTCCCGCATCGCTTCAAGCTTTTGAAGCTCCGTATAGTTAATGCCAGCTTTAGCAGCTGCATGGACTTCTGCTGTCACATTTGCTATCCGGTTAATGCGTTCTTCCGTATTATCGTCGAAATTGGTCCCTTCGATTCTAAAATCAGTAATATCGAAGCCGAGTTTGTCAAAATCGGCGTTTATTTTTTCATGAATCCCTTTGGAGAGTTCCTCGCGCGCGGCATCGATTTCGGCATAGGAAAACCTGGACTCGGCCATATAGTCTGTTAATGGCTGGACTATCCTGCCATTCATAACATCTTTAAATTCTGTTGCCGAAAAGTGGTCCCTTACTCCCACGATGTTTGTGAAGAAAAAATCAGGTTTTTCAATCTTAAAGCTGTAATTCCCGTAAGCCTTTAACCCCACAGGAAACTTATATTGGGGATCTTCATATTTAATAACGGAGCTGGTGCCCCATTTCTGATTGAGTATCCTGGTTGTCTTAAAAAAATAAATCCCCACTTTATGTTCGCTTTCAAAGAACTGCATAAACTTTTTCACCGTCGTCCAGAAAGGGATATTCGCAGTTTTCAGGTTGGCAATCCCCTTTTTTGTAACAACTGCCTTTACATCCCCCTCATAGACAAATACACAGCCCTGGCCGGGGTTAACAATAAGTTTCGATGCATTCTTTATCTCGTCGCCATTATCGCTCCAGCGGCAAAACAAATCATCCGGATCAGGGTTGTTCCATTCGATTACTGAACGAAGCTGTCTTTTAATCCCATCAAAAATAGCCATAATACTCTCCCGCTTAGTTTGACCAGCAATATAACAAAAGATAAGACAGCCTGGCAAAGTAATTTCAACATTATGAGCAGCGTATCAATAGAAATTTACTAATTTTCAGGAGAAAATTATTCTGAGAGGAAGAACTTCACCGTTGAGGATGTCACCTACGACTAAACAAATTCGATATATAGAAATTTTAATGATTTCTGGTTAAAAGTGAGGCTTACATCACAATTTTACCTGCACGTTTTTGAAACCGGTTAAATGCATCAAGCGTAGCATGGGTGAAACGAAGTGAAACCAATCACAATATTATTCCCCAAAACAACCGATTTTATGACTTTAATAGCCTGCCCAATTCAAAGGATATTTTCCTTCATTTACAAAACGATGAAAACTTGAGTATGGCCGCTCTTTAACTTGACTGACATATCCATGTTTTCAGGATTATAATGGATATATTCAAGATATCGAATGAAATTTTCTCCATTTCGCAATGAATGTTCCCAATAACGGCGTTGCCAGATACAACGCTCTCCTTTATTGATGTGGCTATTTGAATGTTCCTCTGTTTTAGGAAGATCTTTTGAAAATTCAGCTTTTTTAAATGCACCCATATAAATATGTCAGGATTTTTTACATTTTCCATTTATTTTCACAATATTTTTTGGGCGCTTAAAATAATTTACATTAAAATCATGGTGTTATGAATTTAGCACGAAAATTGCATTTAAATCACGTTAAGTTAAAACAGGGGATGTATTTGTCGCTGAAAAAAATATAGAGATACAGGGAGTGTCTCTTTTTGCGTTATTCGAGTTTTCTCTAGGGACTAAATCTACTATCTTTAATACTAGATTAAATGGCGATATCACTTCATTAATTGGTGATAGCACTTCATTCACTCCCTCAATTTTAGTCGATTCATTGAGTTCCGGATACTTCTTTTAGCCCGCTCAATCAATTCTTTTCTCACGGGGATTGTATGGATAACAAGATCAGCATACTACTTGTTGACCAGGATTTGAAGGGATTGGAAAGTTTGAAAACATTTCTGATTTCATCCGCTTATGATGTTGAAACTACCGATAATGGAAATGTCGCTCTGAAAATGATCGAAAAAAATAGACCTGACATGGTAATCTCTGAGGTAGACCTTCTTGATAGGAATGGCTGGGAACTTTGCAAGAGCATTAAGCAGAGACCGGACCTTTCAGATATACTCTTTTTCTTTTTGACCTCCAACATTGAGATCTCCGATGAGGTCACTTCCTTTGAATGTGGTGCAGATGATTTCATCAAAAAGCCTTTTGTAAAAAAAATACTGCACGCACGGATCAAAGGATGTTTTGAGAAGATGAAACAAACAAAAACTCTTTTGGGTGGTGATGAATCAGGGATATGGGGATCATTGAAGAATATGAATCTGACGGATATTATCCAGATGATGCACATGAATAACAAGACAGTGACAGTTCACCTGTCGAAAGGAGAAAAGAAGGGCAGTGTATTTATCAAGAATGGAAAGGTTGTTCATGTTCATTATGGTTCCTTAATCGGAGAAGATGCATTTTTTCATATGCTTGCCTGGAATGAGGGGACCTTTTCAATTGAAATGGGAGCTCCAACTGATCTTCAAAGCATAAACAAACCAATGCATCATATTCTTCTGGAGGGTTTTAAAAAAATAGATGACTGCAAAAGGAAAGGCATCATAATGGGGAGCGTATCTATGGAAAATGGAGAGGAATCAACAATAAAAAAACTTGTTGATCTTGGAATTATTAAAGAGAGGAGGCTGCAAAAAAAATGAAGAATGTTGCCATCGTTGGTGGAGGTAAAGAGGGGCTGGCCTTGCTTCCTCTATTAATAAAATCAGCCGATACAAAGGTTACACTGATTGCTGAAAGAAATCCTGATGCGCTCATCTTTAAGCTGGGTAAACTGGGTTACATGATATCGGATCACTTAAAGGTCGAAATCTCTTCCAGCCTCGATTCAATAAAGGAAAAAGAAGGTCTGGATATAATCGTTGATACATCACACAATGACGAGATCCATGCAATCCTGAATTCCTTTAATCTTGAACATGTTGACATCATAAATCCTGCGACTGCAAAACAAATATGGAGCAATAACGGCGAAGAGGAAGATAGGGAGGCTGCATCTCCTAAAGATGATAACGATAGTTGCCTCTCAATAATTAATGAGGTTGTAAAAGAAATCAACAATGCCAAGGATAAAAAGGAACTGCTCTCTATGGTGTTGAGAGTTGCCGCGTCATCGACAGAGGCGGAAACTGGTTCTATAATGTTAGTTGATAAAAAAGATGGGGATCTTGTCCTTGAAGCCAGTTATAGTATGAATGGAAGGAGAGAAATAAAACGCAGTTGTAAATTGGGAGAGGGGATTATTGGTAAGGTTGCCGCAATGGGAGAACCTCTGCTGTTATCGGGGAGCAAGGTTGATGCAAAATTCGATGAACTGTTACGTAAAGAGGGTGTCAAGTCGGCTCTTTCTGTGCCGATTTTGTTTGATGAAATAGTAATCGGTGTTTTGACTGTCAAAACAGACAGGAGTGATAATGCATTTAATCAAAAGGATTTGAAATCTCTCACTGAATTGGTGCCCCTGGGAGCAAAAATAATTGGTCTTTCTCAGGAAATAGAAGAGATGAAACATGAGTCTGACAGATTTAATTTCTGGAAGAAAGTATCGGGTAAAATAAGTATCCATATGCCGATTGGAAAAAAACTGGAGGAAATCTCAAAACTTGTAGCATCCTTTATAAAGGGAGAGTGCGCAATCTATACATTGGAGAAGGATTCAGTTGAACTCTGTCTCAAAGCATCATCTACGGAAAGTCATACACTTTCTAATTACTGCAAACTCTCTATAGATGAAGGAGTCGAGGGCATTACAGCTCAAACAAAGTGTGAGGTTACTCTGAGGGGAGAATCTTCGGATGGTGAAAAAATATTATACAAGGTCTATCCACTCCTGAGTGATGAAGAAATAGTTGGAGTTTTTAAAGTCCTGACCCATTCAGTAAATATAGAAGAAGATAACAGCAAAGTGCTGGATGAACTGGTTCCGCTTATTGCAAAAGAGATTAAAGATGCTTTTGAAGAGGAAAGGATGTCACTTAAAGCTAGCAAAATTTCAGCTATTGATGAAGCAGGCTTGAAACTTATCTCCGCCACCAGCTTTAAGGAACTTTCAAGTCTTATTGCCTCATCTTCGGCAATGATAATGGAGGCGGAAGGCTCTGTCATTAGCCTGTATGACAAAAAAACCGGTCAGTTTACGATTAGAGCTGCATATGGTATGGGGGATAAGGAGTTGAGAAAATCCATCTTAAATCTGGATAAGAAGCTGGCCAATGACGTAATCGAAAAGCGGGAACCACTTCTGATTTCTGACCTCAGAAAAAGTGCATACAAAGATGAAAAAACAAATGCCAGGTCTGCTCGATGTTATCCACTTAGGCATAAAGGCTCAGTTGTTGGGGCCCTTTCTCTCTATGACAAGATGTCAAAAGGAGCTTTCTATCCCATTCCATTTAAACAAGAAGATAAAGAGATTCTTGATCGATTCATTTTATATGCAGAAAAGGCTATTGCCAATATTGTGTCCATTGTAGAATCACGGAAACTCATCAGCGTGGATAAATTGACTAACTTGCCAAATGAAGAATCTTTGGTGAGAAGACTTGAAGATGAGCTTAAACGATCAAAGAGACATAATGACTCATTGACATTTGCCTTCCTGGAGGTTGCGAATTTCAACAATTATGTGGATCTTTACGGTCATGACAGCGGAAACAGGCTTGTAAAGGGTATCGCAAGCAGATTGAGTAAGAGCATAAGGGCCTTTGATGTCGTGGGGAGATATTCAGATAGCAGATTTGCTCTTCTACTTCCGGAGTCGGATGAAAAGGGAGATGAAATTCTAAAAAGACTTACAGATCAAATCATTGCTGAAAACGTTGGCCCTGAGGGCAGTCTACCGCCGGTAAGCATAAAGATTGCTTGCGGACTTATAGAGTCTAATGGTAAAAACCTTGGAGTAGAACAACTGATCAAATCTGCTGCTGAAGATCTCGAAAATAAGCGCGCCCCTGTTGCATAAGATATAGGGTCAGGTCTCAACCTATAGCATTCTGGTTTTTCTCCTGCCCTATCTATATCACAAAAACAGTTGATATGTACGACAGATATCGCTCTTATGCCTTTTTATTGTGGAATTTTGTAATATTCATTTGAAATAATGTAAGACTTTGCTGCTTTCAGTTTGTAATGTCCACATTTTGAAGTGGTTGACAAAATCAACATTACAGAAAGGTGAATTCATAGTAGGACTGATAGCAGATAAGTATTTGATCAAACAAAGCTCCCTGATGTCAGATGGTGCTTAACGCAGAAGGCCAAGTTGCTCACAACATCTCTTTTACTGTTCGTAATGTAAACCTTGCTTCCAATACCGAATATCTCTTCACGTAACCTTTTGACAACCAGGCCTTTTTCCTTCACAGCATTTTCAAAGAAGGGGACGATCTTATCTTTCATCCTGAGTTGAGTGTCTTCCAGAAAAATTGCGAGGGAAGGAGCAAGTTCTTCAGATCGCTCAAGAAAGGAAACAATTTCTTTCTCCTCCACATTGGCCGGAGGCGATGACTTGACTTCAATATAGGCAATCCTCTGTTCAAAAGACGCTATTACGTCGTAATCACCGCCGCTCTTACCTCCTCTTAGCCGGACACCCCACATGGCAGTTGAGGAAAACTCTCGCTCGAAAATCTGGGCCACAAACCACTCCAGAGTCTCACCAAAACTGAAGACCGATTTCTTGTTCAAACGATAAAAGTCATCTTTTATATTTTCAACGATATTCCTTTCCAGAAGAAAGTTGATATACGTTTCAACCCATTCCCTGGAAACATATTTCATGAGATCGTCAACACAGAAGGATTTCCTGTTCTTAATGACATCTCTCATGAATATCCGAAATGAGTATTTTTTTAAAATCTCATAGATTTCATTTTCGAAGTTGTTATGCCTGTCCTTTGGGAAGAAGAGCTTGTCCCTCGGATTGGCCGCCATGACCTCGAAGCCTCTCCTTTTCAGCATGGCAATCAAATCGGAATGCAATTATTACCCTTTGTTGCTATTAAACCGTTATAAACAGATGTATCCCAATGGATAAAACGATTGTTGTTACTGACACACATATGAAGCAAAAAACACCAGATGAGAGACAGTAACGCCTGAATCAGTCTAGCCATAGTTGAATGCCGACGTTGAAGGCGGTAATTATCTGGACTTCTGATAGGTCCCAACAAGCTCCGTTTTAGCGATAATATGCCCCTTCATTGCAGCTTCAATCTCTGCCTTTGTCGGATTTTTCAATCTGCTTAGGACTGTATCCAAGGCATACAATTTGTGGAAATAACGGTGACGACCGATAGGAGGACATGGGCCGCCGTAACCAGATCTTTTCCAATCATTTAACCCTTCTTCCGCACCTGAAGGAAGGTCTGTCGAAGTAGCTCCTTCAGGAAGGTCTGATGTGTTGGTCGGTATGTTGTAGAGAACCCAATGTACCCACGTCATCTTTGGGGCCTTTGGGTCCGGTGCATCAGGATCATCAATGATAAGAACCAGGCTGCGGGCTTCTTCGGGTACACTTTGCCATTCCAGCGGCGGTGCGATATCTTCCCCTTCACAGGTGTATTTTGACGGAATTTCACCGCCATCTTTGAAAACGTTTGATCTAAGTGTAAGTGCCATTTTCTCCTCCTTCGCAGATAACCAACTTGTCATCATTAAAACAATGCAACAGATTGGGAATGCAACCCTGATCAAAAAATGGGAAATGATGTAAAATTGTCGATTTTTTGTTTGCTTCTTATACATCTGACGACGGGTTTTCTTCAATGGGCGATTATGCGAAGCTAAATCAAGTCTCCGCTTGGACTCTCCATTGGGTGATCCTTACGAAGAAAAAAATTGTAATTAACCTTACTCGGATGCTCAACTCCGTCAAAGGATAGGCGGGAAGCATCTCTTTAACAAGTATACCACACTCTTTTTTTGACCAACCTATCGCATAATATCAGATATTCTGTGAGGTAATATCCGACGTTAGTAGTTTTGCAAAAAAAAAGGAAAGCATCAGTCGGTAAAACAACAGCGCGGATGAAATAGGGGGAAGTCCTTCGTCTTGATCGGATAGCGCTCGGATACCGACCCAATTATGTCACCCGCTATCGCTTCAATCATCTATGCTTCCTCCAAGTCGCACGATTACGCCCAGGGACTTGCTAACATGCTTGTCTTTTGAAGTGCTCCGTTCATTCATATCCTTACCGATCCTCATGTCCCCCTTTGTAGGGTGCATTTTGCCTTCCTGCTCATCAAGTCCGCTGATCCAGCCGGTTCGTGAGTCGTCCTCACGATGGCGGCCGAGTATGTTATGAACCTGATCAACCAATAGCAACGCGAGATTTTTGTATTTGTCGTCACCCGATTGACGATAGAGTTCCAGGAAGTTGCATACGGCAAAAGCGTCTGTCCACAGGTATCGCCGTGGCACCTTCCCGGCCGGTGAAAGCCCGGTCAGACCGGCAAATTCGTTCATAATATCCTGGACCATAGAAAGCGATGACTTTTGGTTCATTTTTTCTCCGAAACTATGAGAGTCACCTGCAAATACATAACTTTGGGGTAAAGACAATTTGAGGATCAGAGCTTGAAAGTGAGGCGCAACGAAGCAAGCCGTCCCCGGTAATGGCCTGTTTAAGTTTCATAGCGCGTCAGGTTATCTACATTCTTAAAGGAAATCTTTTTCCCACCTTCAAAGCGGAACTCCACCTCCACACCACCGGGAATAGCCTTTGCGGTACAGCTTTGGATAACCCGGCCTGTCAGATCAAGATCTGCGCCTAAATCTCTCAGATGATAAAAAAATTCCTCTGTGTCCTCGGGCTTGCTTTCATGCGGCTCATCACGCGAGATCCTCCAGAAAACGATACCTATATCGAAATAAAGATGATACCAGCATTCTTCAACCTTTATCAGAACAACATTGGCCTCCTCTTCGAGGTTCTTTTGATACCACAACTCCTGTGCAAGCAGCTGTTGAAGCCGCTTCCCTTCAAAATCAGGCCAGTCTCCGTCTATTTCCAGTGGATCGTTTTTCATGCTCATATAGAATAATTAATATTACACTGCATTCAGCCGGTTTATAAATTTACTAAAGCATACATTCGAAGAGATTGCAAATTCCGATTGGAAATCTACAGATTATAGGTGAAGGTTTTTTTATGATTACTGGAAGGTGTCTTTGCCTCCCTCCCTTTGGTCACGAGGGCGTACTCATGTCTTTGTGAATAAGTATGCTGCAGATTTAGAAAAGGGTTGTGCTGACCCTTTTCTGTTACGGCTCGTGATGTGGCAACGGCTCGGAAAAGGTGCTATATTTTAAATATAGAGAGGGAGGAGACGATGAACAGGCGGGAATTCATAATCGTGACTGCAGGCAGCATCCTCTTCATCGTGGCAGGTGACGGAGGAATTACTGCGATGGCCGGATCACCGAAAAGATTGAAGAAAGCCGACATGGCAAAGATTGCCCTGATAAAGACTTCCGACAGGACTTCGGGGATTAAAAGGGCTTTAGAACTCCTCGGCATAAATCCGGTAAAGGGGAAGGATGTGCTTCTCAAGCCGAACTTCAATACGGCTGACCCCTTCCCCGCCTCAACCCACAACGACACCCTCACTCATCTCATACTCAAGATGAAGGAGATGGGCGCCGGAGACATCACAATAGGCGAGAGGAGCGGACCGCCGCATACGGACGATGTAATGAGGGAAAAGGAGATAGTCGACCTTGCCGCTAGGCTCGGCGTGAAACTCATAAACTTTGAAGAACTCCCGAGAAAGGGATGGACAAGGGTGAGGCCCGAAAAGAGCCACTGGAGAGACGGCTTTGACGTGGCAAGGCCTATCCTCGACTCGGATTGTGTCGTCAACACATGCTGCCTCAAGACCCACGCCTACGGAGGGATCTTCACCATGTCCCTCAAGAACTCCGTCGGCATCACCCACAAGAGAAACATGAGGGAGCTCCACGGGTCCCACTCCAACCTGAGGAGGATGATCGCCGAGATAAACCAGGCCTACAGGCCGTCGCTCATACTGCTGGACGGCATAGAGGCCTTTGTTGATGGAGGTCCCGCCAGGGGGAAAAGGAAGAGGGCCAACGTCATACTTGCCGGGACGGACAGGATCGCCATAGACGCCGTAGGGCTTTCCATCCTCAAGGAACTCGGCAGCAACAGAGCCGTTATGGGAAAGAAGATATTCGAGCAAGAGCAGATCGCAAGGGCGGTTGAACTCGGCCTCGGCGTGTCACGACCCGAGGAGATAGAGATAGTTGCCGATGATGAGGAGGGGGGCGAGTATGCAGTGCGGTTGATGGATATCCTTTTGAAAGGGTGAGCTATGCCAAGTGATTTAGTCTAGCCCTTTGCGTTTAACAGGGGAAGTAACCCTGTTGTTTTGCCAAACATTTTTCAAAAAAATATCTCTTGAACACAACTGTGCCTTTTCCAATGCGGCACTCAACCTCTTCATTTTTAGAAGTGAGGCGGAACTTTTTTAATACGGTTCCTCTTTTTAGAGTCGTGGAAGAACCTTTTACCTATAAATCCTTAATGACCTGTACGGAATCCGCTTCATCCAGTGCGGTGCCGTTACTATCTTTTACATCCATGATTTCCTCTCTT
>JADFVM010000213.1 GCA_015222555.1 Pseudomonadota bacterium | reverse complement strand
TAAAAGATTCATAGGTGGTTAAAATAAGAATTGGGCCTGTACCTGTAAAAATAAGTCCTGCTTTCATGGCATACCCTCCTTTCAATACCTAAAGGTGATTAAAACAAAAATGACATTACCCGATTGAACCGGTTTGCAGGCATGGCAGCGACTAATAGCTCAACTTGGCAGAAAGGAATGGTGAATTTCAGCAATTAGAATCAGGGTCAGGAATACTGAAGCACTTCAGAGCAAAATCCTCTTTTCAATGGCAACTTATCTTGAAGGAACAAATACTCCACAACAGGATCTTTCGAAAGAGCTGTTCATAGTGACGGGAAGATAATCATCGAGATCTGTGAGTGAACGTCGCCTGCACTTCTTTAATTAAACCAAAAAGCATCCAATTTTTCAAGAAATTATTTTTTTACGATATTTCGGTAAAATGACAACATGATACTTGCATGCCCATTTTATCCTGCTTTAGCAGGACTTTACTTATCCAGTCTTTCATTACGGTCCTCCTTGCCCCAAGGGGACTTCCTTGAAGGAAAGTTTGTTGTTTTTTCGCCTGAAACAGTATAACGTTTTTAATTTTCACCGATAGAACCGGTGGATTAATAACGATTCAGATAGCAACTGGGCCTGGATCGCAATACCTTAGGAGTTAAACATGGACTTAAATTGGCTTACTGTGAACAAACTCTTTGATCCGGGCACCAGCGTAGGGGCAATTACCCTGGCCATTGTATTTATTGTTGCCGCCTGGGCTGCTTGTGTGGTTACAACCCGCCTGGTTCAAAGGGCAAGCTGGGTGATGGGAAGGCTTAAGCGGGAAGTGGATGAAGCGGTGGTCCGTTATATTATGCGGATAAAAAATCTCTTGGTTTTCCTTGTCGCTGGGCTTTTTTATGCAAGCCTGGTGCCGGGACTCAGGGCATTAATGGGCACTATTATGGCCGGTGCTGGTATTACCGCTTTGGTGGTGGGCTTTGCTGCCAAATCAACGCTGGCTAATCTGATCTCTGGACTCTCTTTGGCTGTCTATAGGCCCTTCCGCATCGGTGATAAGGTGACCCTTGAGGACGAATATGGTACTGTGGAGGATATCACCCTGCGCCATACCATTGTGCGGACCTGGCAAAACAGGATGCTCATCATTCCCAACGAGAAGCTCGATAACATGACCCTGATTAATTACAGTATCATTGACCCCAGAATTTTGTGCACGGTAGAGCTGGGCGTGAGTTACGACACCGACATCGATCTGGCCCGGGGGTTGATCCTGGAAGAGGCCAATAATTGCCCCCACAGAATGGAGGGAGCTGATGACCCATGGGTGAGGGTGGTTTCCCACAGTGATTTTTCCATCGGACTGAGGCTTTATGTCTGGGTTCCGGACGTAGACGCCTCCTGGATGGCCAAATACTGGCTTATGGAAAACATCAAAAACCGCTTTGACCGTGAGGGTGTGGAGATACCCTTCCCTTACCGCACCGTAGTTTACAAAAAAGACCTACCCCCTCCGCGCAGGGAGGAGTGACACCCCAATACATTTCATTAAAAATAGCCTCTCAATTCTGAGGTTCAAAAGAACTCTTCTCAAACCTCTTCTTTGAAATGATCTATCTGGCTCTCCAGACCAACCAC
>JADFVM010000212.1 GCA_015222555.1 Pseudomonadota bacterium | reverse complement strand
TCTTCAAGCCGATCAAGATGATGCCTGTATTTACGGATCTTTTGACTGATAAACAAATGAAGAATGTTTCTGCCTTTGTGGCAACCTTCTAATATAAGAAATTGATAAGGAGAGATAGAATGCCTAGGTTAGCTTTTATATTTATTGCTTTAGTTTCATTTATATTGTCAGGAGGCGTTGAGGCTGACGCTTCCGGAAAAGAATCATATGATTTTTACTGTGCACAGTGTCACGGTGATACAGGTAAGGGTGACGGCCCCAATGTCACAAAAGATATGCCTGTAACTCCACGTAATTTTACCAATGCCGCTGAGATGAGCAAACTTTCAGATACAGACCTGAGAAATGTCATCATGGACGGTGGCCCGGCTCTCAGTAAATCGGCCATTATGCCTCCCTGGTCTCAGACCCTTACGGAAGGCGAGGTTAGTGAACTTGTTAAAGAACTGCGGAAGATGTGCAAATGCAAAGGCAAATGATAGCAGTTTAGAAATTAAACCACGTTTCAAAGGAGGTGAAAGTTTAATCCAGATCATTGCGATACTTCATCAAGGTTTAATAAACTTTAATATAATATAATATAAATTTAATTAAATAAGGGAGGTTAGAGAGATGAAAGGGAAGGCAATAGCAATAGCAGTACTAATGGTGCCTGCCATTTTTCTGTGCGCATCTTCAGGCTTAGCGGCAGAGAAGAGATGTACGGTAGGCGGGAAAAAGGTAGTATGTCCCACACAGACAAAAAAAGCGCTGGAAAAGGCTGTGGACAATTACGAGCAGGAAGGACTTGATATGGTAGAGGGTAAAGGTGGTGCCACTTACGGGCTTGCACCTTTTGACTACCTGACTGGAGTAGGAAAGGCTAGTGACATTTCCGAAAGGGGTACGAAGACAAACACAAAGACCTTCAAGGAAACCGAGAGTGGTTACTCTAAAGGAACAGGCAAGACTGAGGTCTGGAACAGGAAAAAACAGGCCGCTGGAGGAAGTGCTGATTACAACCAGTGGACCAACAACTGGTCTCCTCAACCAAAAAAGACTCTTATTGCGGGCACAAACCCCAACGAAGGAAAGCAGTGGTACTATGTCTACTGTGTTGGCTGCCACGGATGGACCCTCAGGGGAGACGGACCTAATGCTGCCTACCTTGACCCCTCTCCGAGGGACCTTACAGTGGGCAAGAAATACATGAACATGAAGTCAAACGTTGAGATCTTCACCATCATCAAGGGCGGTGGTGTTGCCGTCGATCTTGCCGATTCCATGCCTGCATGGGGGAACCTCCTTCAGGACCAGGATATCTGGAACGTTGTTTCCTGGATAAGGTCAAACGCCGATACACCAAAGCTCAAATCCTCTACAGACCTGGATAACTATATGAACCTTAAATCTTCATTTAATCCTAAGTCAAAGGCAAATGCGGTAACACCGCTGAACGCTGATAATGATGATGACTACGCTGATGCACAGGAGATGATGGAAGCTACCCTGGCCGGTCGTGGCATAATTGAAGGCGCAGGCAAGATTAAGGATAGTGAAAAATCTCAAAGATATGACGCACTATAGACAAAGTAATTAAGTTTATTAGATTTTTATAATAAACGAGTATAAAGCCCCCTCAGGTGAGCAATCACCAGAGGGGGCTTTTTTTTGGGCTTTGTTGTTTCTTTAAAATCCCCTCGCCCCTTGGGGGATTCATGATGCCCGGACGGGTAGAGGGTCAGGGTG
>JADFVM010000029.1 GCA_015222555.1 Pseudomonadota bacterium | reverse complement strand
TTTTAGACGATTAACCTGGTTGAATAATTTATACCACACGCCTTCCCTACTTTAACAATAAAATCCAACCATTTGATTTATAATTGGGATTAGGGGATTATGGATTAGTCGGGTAGTCGAAGAGTCAGGAGTCGAGAGTCAGACATCAGGATTAGGGCGTAAAGGATTATGGATTAGTCGGGTAGTCGAGAGTTGGAGAGTTGAGAGTCTAGAGTGAGTCTAGAGGTTCGCTTCTTCATCGTTGACAAAACAGGAAATTTCCCGGAAACAATCCATCGAAATTCGGAGACATCCAGACAACGTTTTATCTCTTTTCAAGTCATTTCACGATTACTACATTCTCATAGTCCCTTCTTAAGCTTACATGGAAAAACCGTTGACGTTAGACTTTTTGAATCTTTTGAAAGGCAAAGCTATCTATAGCATAGAGTTGAAATTGTTAACCAGGCCAGGGTATTTTCAGATCAAATTAACAATAAGGAGAACAAAGATGGTTACTGTGAGTTAGAATGCGGCCGATCAGATTAGGAAAGTACGAGGTGATGCAGGGGATGGGGATGAAAAGTGCCTGCGAGTTGCTGTGGCTGATGGAGGTTGCAGTGGTCACCAATACAGCATGAACTTTGATGATAAAGCTGAAGGTGATACGGTTTTTGAGTCAAACGGTATTAGTGTTATCGTTACTAGCAGCTCACTTGCCTTGCTGGAAGGTGTAGAGATTGACTATGTCGAGGATCTTCAGGGAAGTACCTTCGTTTTCAACAATCCCAATGCCACTGGCGGCTGCGGATGTGGAAAATCATTCAGCGCTTGATTTTCCAGGTTTCTGCCTGATATCTTAGATTTCTGATTGTTAATTGACTTGACCAAGCCTCGCTTTTGCGAGGCTTTTTTCCTTTCAAAAGGTCTCATCATTTTTTTTCATCTATATAATCTAGTCTTGCCCTTTTATATTTCTCTTTTTGAATCATATCCTGCATATTTTTCACCGTGTCATAGGCAACTTCATCTGTCGATACATTGACAAACCAGGAAAGAAGCAGTCCACCCGGTTCGGCATGAACCTGATAAACCACATCAAGAAAACCATCCGGCCCTGGCGTCAATTTCCAGAAGGACTTTAATAGCGGTACCCGGACATAATCCTCATTGAGTGGAATATAGTCGGGACGGCCCGTCATGTTTACCGTCACTTCCTTTGTTGCGGGATCCTGTCTTATCTTGAAGTGGACAATAATATCTCGATCGCTTACCGGCCAGGGTGGCCTTATTATTCCGTAAACAAGTGTCTCATAGTCATTTATCCTTTTTAAGAGGATCGTTTCGCCACTGTTGGGTATCCATTTTGAAACAGCTTCAACATCATTCAACAAGCTAACAATAGATGAGAGAGAGGACGGAATGCGACTGACGGCTTTAATTTCATGAATTTTTGACTTGTCAACCTTACGGGAGTAGACCCTGATATTTTCCCTGTCTATCTTCAGCTTCCAGTCTTTTCCCGTATCGGCAAATGCTGCAGAGAGGGGAATTAACAGGGTGAGGATAAAAGAAATATATTTAAGGAAGGCCATTTTATTGCCTTTGAGTTTTAACCCGGTAATTATTAAACAGGCAATTAAAAAGTCGGCATTATTTTCTAACTCCCCCTTGCCCCCTCTTACTCTAAGAGGGGGTAATAATCCCCTCCCCTTAAGTAAGGGGAGTATTATACCCGAGTTAGTTTGCAAGCTATCTAATTTTAACCACATTTTCACCCCCACCCTCGCCCTCCCCCATCAAGGGGGAGGGAATACAATCTGCCTTTTTAACTGGATTCCCGACTTCTCGGGAATGACAAAATTTGAATATTTAGAGGTTGCCTTTAATTATACCAAAAGGTCGGCAAAAAAAAAGCCCCCCGAAATTCGGGAGGCTTTAAAAAGTGCTTATTAAGCGTTAAGAAATTATCCCACGTAGGAACACTTGCTTGCCGCTGTTCTGGTGTCCATGTTCCGTCCACGGTTGGTATGATCGTCCACCTCGATGGCAGTGCCGATCATGCGGCCGAAGAGAAAGGTTGTAAAACCGGCATTTTCAACTTCCGCATCGGAGATCTTGCCTTCCTTATAGGGACTCCAAACCATCTTCAACAATATAACGGCGATGACGGCATCGACATTGACGCAGTAGACGTTGTTGGTCACCTTATTGTCATATAATGCTTGTACAAGGTTGCGATAGAAGTCGAGGAATATGTTATAAATCCCCTTCTCTTCAAAGAGCTGGCTCACAAACTGCTCTCTCGGATCATAGTTGACAGGCTGTCCCTTAAAAACGGGATGGTTAACACAGGGAACCTTGGCATAATCGATGTTGCCGGCAGCCTTTTCCTTTTTCTTGTAAGCTGCATAGGACTTCACATAGTCTGTAGCAAGCGACTTCAGATTTACACCATGGTTCTTCTCGGCAGGATCTTTTAGGTTG